>DATEMT010000162.1:0-32892 GCA_035275445.1 Methyloceanibacter sp.
CATCAGAAGTCCGGGATCGAGCTTGCGCGCTGGCTTGCCGAACGGCCCGAGGTCGAGCGCGTGATCTACCCTGCCCTTCCCACCGATCGCGGCCACTTGCTATGGCGGCGCGACTTCACCGGCGCTTCGGGCCTGTTCGCGATCGTGCTGAAACCGGTCGCGCGGGCGAAACTCGCTGCGATGCTCGACGGGCTCAGCCTTTTCGGGATGGGCTTTTCCTGGGGCGGGTTCGAAAGCCTGATCCTGCCGTTCGATCCGCGCAGCTATCGCAGCGCGACGACGTGGGCGGAGAAGGGTCCCGCGCTCCGCCTGCATGTCGGGCTCGAAGATGTCGAGGACCTCAAGGCCGATCTCGAGGCGGGCTTCGAGCGCCTGACGGCGTAGGTCAGTCGAGTTTGTAGGCCACGAGCGTGTTGCTCAGCATGATCGGAACGAGCACCGTCTTCTCGTCGGCGAGATAGACCAAATCGGCGCTGCCCTTATTGAGCTTGAGCAGACGCTCGGGCTTGCCCTTGGCGCCGACGCGATAGAGCGCGCCCGCCGCCCAATCCGTCACGAGGAAGATGCCGGGCTCGAGCAACTGGAGCCCGTCGAGATTGCCGATCGGGTCGTTTCGTATCGCGCTCACCGACTGGTCCTTGAGATCGACCGCGAGCAGCCCTCCCAATTCCGGCGTGCCTTGTTCCGGCAACTGGCCGAACGACGCCACGATCAGCTTGCCGTCTTGAACGAGGAGGCCGTTCGGACCCTTCAGCGCGTCATTGGCGAGCCACGCTTCGAACACGCCGTCCTTCAGCCGCCAAATCGTGTTCATCGGTGTGTCGGACACATAGACGGTGCCGTCCTGATCGACCGCGACATCGTTCAAGAAGATCGCACCCTTGGCCGGGTGGCGGCTGAGGATCTCGCCCGATGCCGCGTTGATCTCGACCAGTTCGTCGACATCGGCGACGTAGAGCGTGCGGTCGTGCAGGGCAAGCCCGGTCGGCGCGTTCAGGCCCTTGACCCATTGCCGCTCGATGATGGTTCCGTCGGGCTTCAGCCGGGCGATGAAGCCGTTGCCATCCTTCTGCATGATGGCGCCGTTGATGTTGCTGACATAGATGGCGCCGGTCGCCGGATCCTTGACCACCGACTCAGGCTGCGCCAGGCCCTTCGTCTCCCATAGAAGCTGAGGCGCGGCGGCGGCCGGGGCGGCAAGGGTCAAGGACGCAAGCACAAGCACGGCGGCAAGGCGCATGATGGTTTCCCTTCCCAGACGCGAGGACACGGCCAGACTGTAATACTGGTGCATCGGGCTCAGAGTTCCAAGCCCGCCATTCTCCTTCCCCGCTATGTCGGTTTTGCGCGCATCTCGCATCAGCGAAAGGAAAGGGCGAGCTGCCGAAACGCCAAGTTTTTGGCCTCGAGGCGTGGATGCGGCGCCGCAGCTTTCACAATGCGCCAAGTGGCATTTGCGATGCGTGCGACATTCGGCCATTCTCTGGAGCTGCCGAAAATCGATCCAGGCGGTGCGAAGGACGGCGCCTTGTCAACCGATGCTCTCGAGGGCTGTTTTGACCGGCGACACGTTATCTGCGGCGGCGGCACTCTCGTGTTCGGTGCGATGGTGGCTTCCCTGCTCGGAGGTTCCAAACCGGTACGCGCTCAGCCAATCACGGGTCCGGTTCCAGAAGTCGATGCGCTATCGGTTCGCGTCGTGGTCGACAGTTACCAGTTCGCCGTTGCGGCGGGAAAGAAGATCGGCTCCGTCGACATCAAGCACTTTGGCTGGGGCCTCACAAAGGACAAGCCGCCGGGCCGCACGCTCATCAGCGAGTTCGGCCTGTCGATGCACGCAGAGTCCAAGCGCGGCGGTGAGACGGGCAATCTGCTGATGGATTTCGGCTTCACGGCCGAAGCGCTCAACAACAATATCGCTTTGCTGGCCGTCGATCCCGCCGCGCTCGACGCTCTGGTGCTGAGCCACGGACATTACGACCACTTTGGCGGGGTCGTCGGGTTCTTGCGGCAAAACAAGGGACAGCTAAAGGCCAAACTGCCGCTCTACCTTGGCGGCGAAGAGTGCTTCTGCTCGCGCGAATGGGTCGGTCCGCCAACGCCCGGCAACTTTGGTGCTCTCGATCGCCAAGCGTTGAAGGACGCCGATCTGACGGTGACCTACGCCGAGGGACATTCGCTCGTGGGCAACCACGCCTTCACCACAGGGCAGATTCCGTTGCGGAGCTTCGAGAAGGTTCTTTCGCCGAGCAAGATGACGATCGGCGTTCAGGATGGCATCGGTTGTTATCCCGACAAGCTTCCCAAGGACGAGCAGACGACGTCGATCATTCCCGATCAGTTCGGCCATGAACTCGCCACCGCCTACAATCTCAAAGGCCGCGGTCTTGTCATTCTTACCGCGTGCAGCCACCGCGGCGTGGTCAATACCATCAAGCAGGCCCAAGCCGTGTCGGGGATTGCCAAGGTTCACGCGGTTATCGGCGGTTTCCACCTTGCGCCTTATCCGGAAGACTACGTGCGCCAGACGATCGCAGCGCTCAAAGAGATGGACGTCGACTACGTCATTCCGCTGCACTGTTCCGGCGAAGTGTTCTACCAACTCGCCAAGGCCGAAATGCCGGACAAGGTGCTACGCTCCTACACCGGCACCTGCTTTACGTTCGAAGGAAGTGCTGCGTAGCATTTCGCGCGTTCGGCCAAATGACGTTCACGCGGCTCATCCCGACAATCACCATCCTTGCACCAGCCTTGTCACAATACGGCGATTTGCTCCCGACGATGCAAAGTGAGAAACTGCGCCTTTCAGTAATGTGACTGGTGGAGGTGTGGCATGAGACTTCTTAAGCCCTTTGTTATTGTTGCCGCTGCTGCCCTACTGGCAGTAGCTCAAGCGCCCGCGCACGCCCAACAGAAACAGCCCAACATCGTGGTCATCTGGGGCGACGACATCGGATTCTGGAACATCAGTGCCTATAGCCGCGGCATGATGGGCTACCAGACCCCGAATATCGACCGCATCGCGAATGAGGGCGCGATTTTCACCGACGTCTACGCCCAGCAATCCTGCACGGCCGGTCGCGCCGCCTTTATCCTGGGTCAGTCTCCGTTCCGAACCGGCCTGTTGACCATCGGCGTGCCTGGTTCGCCTCAGGGCATCACCAAGGATCAGCCAACCATCGCCGAATTGCTGAAGCCGCTCGGCTACACCAGCGGACAGTTCGGCAAGAACCACCTCGGCGACCGCGACGAGCATTTGCCGACGAACCACGGCTTCGATGAGTTCTTCGGCAATCTGTATCACCTGAATGCCGAGGAGGAGCCGGAGGGCTACTACTATCCGAAAAATCCGGAGTTCAAGAAGAAATACGGTCCTCGCGGTGTGATCCATTCGTGGGCCAACGCCGACGGCACGCAAAAGATCGAAGACACCGGACCGCTGACGACCGAGCGGATGCCGACCGTCGATCAGGAGATCTACGACGCCGCCATGAAATTCGTCGATGGTGCCGTGGAGAAGAAGAAGCCGTTCTTCCTCTGGTTCAACACGACACGCATGCATGTCTGGACCCACCTCAAGAAGGAGTCGGAAGGCAAGACCGGCATCGGCCTCTATCCCGACGGCATGGTCGAGCACGACGCCGTCGTCGGCCAGGTATTGAAGAAACTCGATGACCTCGGCATTGCCGACAACACCATCGTCGTCTACTCCACCGACAATGGCGCGGAGAAGCTGAGTTGGCCGGACGGCGGCACAACGCCGTTCTTCGGCGAGAAAGGCACGACGTGGGAAGGCGGGTTCCGGGTTCCCATGTGCGTGCGCTGGCCCGGCACGATCAAGCCCGGCACGGTCTACAACAATATCATGTCGCATGAAGACTGGATGCCGACATTCGCTGCGGCGGCGGGCGACCCCGACGTGGTGAAGAAGGTGGCCGAGGGCTACAAGGTCGGCGACAAGACCTTCAAGCAGCATCTCGACGGCTACAATTTCGTGCCCTTCTTTGAGGGCAAGGAGCAGCAAAGCCCTCGGCACGAGATCTTTTACTTCGATCAAGCCGGGAATCTGAATGCCGTCCGCTACGACGATTGGAAGATCGCGTTCGCCACCAACGAAGGCGGAATCAACACCGCCTATCGCAAGGCACCGGCTTGGCCGCTCATCGTCAATCTTCGGGGCGACCCGTTCGAGTCGGCGCCGCACGATTCGGGGATGTATGTGCGGTGGTACGCCGACCTGCTGTGGCTGTTCGTGCCGATACAAGGCAAAATCGCCGAGTTTGCCGCGACGCTAAAGGAGTATCCGCCCGTCACCGGAGGTTCGCTGAGCGGCGGCCTGAACTACAAGGCCGTGCAGATTCAGAATGCTCTCGACCAGCTCGAGGGCCTATCGACGTCACGCAACTGACCTCCGACCAAAGCCCATCGACGTGCACCACATGCATGCCGATGGACTGCCGTCGCCTTCGGTCACGAACGAGCCCGACGGAGCGACGGCGGGAGGTTCTCGGCTATCGTCCGCCAACGCCGCAATCGGCCTAAGCGCCCACTTGTGGCGTAGACCCGCTCGACTTCTTTCCCAGCGGCGCGTCCCACCCGCTCGGCAGGTGTTCGATTACCATTTCGGAAAGTTCGTCGAAGTCCACGTTGCCGTAGATTTTGCAGGTGTGGGCGAAGCGGAAGACAAGCTTGCGAAGTTGCTCCTCGCGCTCGCGGTCTCGTTCCCTGTCACGGAGCGGTTCGCGGGCTTCGAGCCGAGCCCAGGCGGTCTCGTAGACGCGGTCGATAATCTCAAGGTCCAGCGGATCGAATATTCGGGGATGACGATAAAAGCCCATTGGCGGTCTCCCTGGTTGCAGGGTGGGAGCGCAAATACGCAGGCTCTCTCACGTCACCGGCGCCTCGTCTTGGGCCGATGATGACGACACGATACGCCGTCTCCATGACGCTGGTTGGTCGGACCATGTGACAAATCGACCGGAAGGCGACGCCTCCGGGCGGTTGGGTTAACGTCGCCAAGCCGCCGGCGGCGACATCTCATGGCGAGGCGCGTTTGTTCGAGTTTTTGTCCGGTTGAGCGGAGGGTTCTCGATCCCGGCCCAACAGTGAACGGACCCTGCCCATGAGCCCGCTTCCGCGCGCATTGCGCTTACTGCGCTGAGCGCGCGGCTTGCCGACCAACGTTGCAAAAGCATCGGCCAAGCCGGGAACGGCATCGAGCCGACCCAATGCTCGCGCCGCTTGGTACATTTCGATCAGCGATGCATCAAAAAGGATTGAGCGCTTCTTGGCTGTGTCGAGGGCCAACGCACCAAGCACATCGGCACCGAAGCCAGCGTCGTGGAAGATTGCCGGCAACACACCGGTCGCGATGACAAACATCGCCTTGGCGATCTGGCATTTGTAGCAAACACCGCAATTCTCGGGTGAAATGCTCTTGTCTCTGCAGATCGAAAGGCCGCGCAGCGCGATGGGATCACTGGCGACGACCTGCACCTTCTCTACGCGCTTGAGATCTTCGTGCTGGCACCGGAGCGCGAAGCGCTCTGTCTTGAAATTGCGGTGGGTCGCATGGTTCAAACCCCAGGGGTGCACCTGGAAATCCTGCTCCCAGGTGCGCTCAGCCGCGAAATGCGCCTCCGAAAACAGATCAGAGAATATGAAGGCCCACGTGGCGATCTGCATGTTGTACGAATGATAGTTCGGGCGACGCACACTGAAGTTGGTGCGGAGCACGATCCGATCGTAATTCAGACGCTCGAGCAGAGGATCGGTCTGGCGCAAGAGCGCATCGGCGCGGTCATCCTCCTTCTTGAATTTCGTCAGGACCGTGCCGCGCTCGGTTTGCCGGCCGCGCGAGAGCAGCATGTGAGTCGAGTCCGTGCCGCTCGAGAACAAGTGCAAGACCTTGCGCGGGCCTACCGCTCTTGGCACGGGCGGATCGCCCGTAACCCGCACAGCGGCGAATTCATCCGGTTTCCAAGCTTCCCAAATCAGCGAAAGAAGCTCGGCCTGCCGACACGTCTCCGCGGATACAGGCCCATCGATTTCGATGTCGAACCGCCCTTCCCGCCTTATCGCTTCGGGCAGAAGGCTCCAGACGGCGAAGCTGTAATCGCTGAGCGGAGGGAGGGACGCTCCGGCAACGTCCCAAGACAGGTCTGTGTACTTACTGCGAACGCAGATGGAATTGCCGTCTTGCTCTACGCGAACGCGTGCCTTCGCACCGTCATTGCGCATGACCACACATCCTCGTGGGGGGCGACCTTAGCACCGTGCGTAGGAAACCAGGTGTGGCATTAAGCTGCGCTCAGCCGGAGAAATAGGCTGAGCGGGTCGTTCAGCGAGTTAGAGCACGAGAGCGCCCTGAAGAAGTGGCGTGGCGAACTTGATGAAGAAAGCCGCCCACTGGCGCGGCACATTCGCCGACTGACAAATGCGAGAAAACATCCGTGAGACTCCTGAACGGGCGTTGCTGAGATATGCTTCCACGCGTGCCAATTCGTCATCATGCCATTTCGACCACACGGCCGGATCAATGTCGTTGGAAAGTGACGATACATAGCGGTTTGTTAGACCGGCATCCGCCAGCAGACCTTCAATCTTATGGGTGTTTCCGCCAACAGCAATGAACGGCGTGCGGGCCAACATCGCCAAACACACCATATGAAACCGCCCGGTTACGATCAAACTGCTGCTGGAAATCTGGCGACAAAGTTCGTGAACGTTCTTTCGGATGCTCGTGGCAGCAAATGGGGGTTGCGGGCGCATAAAGGATCGGCTGCGCCATTCCCAGAACCATCGTTGTGGGACCAATCGGCCCATCGCGGCCGCCGTCAACATGCGCAGTTTTTGCGATGCGAACGTTGGCTTGAATAGATTGGCGAATTCCACTCCGTCGGTTTGCGAGTAGAACTGGTGCAATTTCATGCTGGCTTCGTTGCTCGATGAATCCGTGATGAGAATCCCGTTCCGGGAGCGCTGCGGAAAACAATTGAGCGCCATCGTCATGTCTGGGACGACCGCGCTCGCGATTCCCTCGTTATGGAGTTCTCTTTGACTTCGACTCTCCCTCACGAATACGAAAGTGAATTGGCGCACGAAGTGCGCCATTTTCTTTCCGTTGCCCTGATAGACGCTGTTTATGAGGAAGCAGGGTAGGTTCCGCTGCCGACAAAATTCGGCACATCGCGCCAGGACGCGCGCCGTTCTCCTGTCATGATGAAGCGTACCTTCGCCATTGACGAGGACGACGTCCGATTCCGCCAAACGCTTGCGATGGTGCTCGCCTCTCCAGTCATCGCCAAGTCTGACCGTGTGCCAAAGATTCAAGCCATGCGCTGCACAGAGTTTGCGGATCTGCTCCACAACGATGTGACTGCCATGGTGGAAGCATGAGGTGTCGTTAAGCAGGGTGACCCTTGGCCTTTGCGAGTGATCAGAGCGCTCGCAGACATGCGGCGTAGCAGGATCGAAGTGCATGTACCCCCCTTGTATGGTCTTCGGCTTTTGACACAGCAAACACGCGCGCACCCTTCGGGCTGCGAGAAGCAGCCCGAAGGTGAGCGCGTCGAACGCAATACGCGCCGAACGCAATACTTGTGTGGGAGCCCCCTCCCTTGAAGGTTTTAGACTACCGCAAGCCTAAGACAAAGGGCTCCCTGAGGCCGATAGTCGGCAAAAAAAACGGGAAATGCGAAGGCCGCCAATCGCTCACCGCAAAGCGACCTGAAGGGGTCCGCAAGCTGCCTTGCCGCGAGCCCAAGGGGCGGCAGTTTTCAACCCCTTTGGGCTGGCGGTCCCGGAAGGATTCGAACCTTCAACCCTCTGCTTAGAAGGCAGATGCTCTATCCCTTGAGCTACGGGACCGTCTTTGGAAACCGGCTTAGACTATAACCCGAAACGAAATCCAAACGGCGCGTCAGTGCGTCCAGCGGTCGGGGCGGCCAAACTTGAAATTCTCGGCATAGGATTTCGGTCTCACCCCGGTCTCCTTCGGCTCTTCGAGACGGAAAGCGATGCCGTGGCGGAGCGCAAAGGCGACCGCCTCCTCTTTGGTGGCGAAGCGGAGCTGCACTTGCGGGCGGGTGTCGAACGAGCTGGTCCAGCCCATCAACGGCTCGATGACCGGCGATTTGTCCGGCTCGTATTCGAGCACCCATTCGCGCGGCGCCATGCCCTGCTGCATCGCGTTCCTCGCCGGCTTGTAGATCCGTGCCGTCATCTGTCTCCTCGCCAATACCGAGAGCCGGGCAATGGTCGGGGCAGCAAGATTCGAACTTGCGACCCCCTGCTCCCAAAGCAGGTGCGCTACCAGACTGCGCTATGCCCCGATCACATCGCTCTCAACCGGGCTCGAGGCCGATAACGGCCCAAAGCCCACGGCAGATACATAATTCGCGCCCGCGCCCGAGGCTAGCCCTTAAGGCCTAAGCGAAGCCCTAACGCGGGCCCACGAGGGGGCAGTTCGGTAGAACCCCGCGTCATACCGCCGGAAGCCGGTATCCACGGCCACGAACACATAGCTTGTCACTGGATTCCGGCTGTCGCCGGAATGACGGACTATTGCCCAAGCCCGGGGTAGATCGCCCGGTCGCCGGGCTTCAGTCCGATCCGCGCCGCCTCGCCCGCGTTCAACTCGAGCACGGCGATGATGTCTCCCTCCGAGGAGATGAGCGCTTTGGAAAAGGGCTCGGTGTTCGCCTCGATGCGGTGCACCGTGCCGCCCTCGGCGATGAACACCATGTCGAGCGGGATGTAGGTGTTCTTCATCCACATGGTGGCGGCTTGAGGCCGATCGTAGAGGAAGAGCATCCCGCTTCGCTCAGGCAGCGTGTGGCGGTACATGAGCCCCTTGGCGCGCTCGGGGACGGTCGTCATCACCTCGATGTCGAAGCTGTGCTCGCCCGTCTCCGTCTTGAACACGATCGTACCCTTCTCGCCGGCAATGACGCCCGCCGGCGCGAGCAGCACAGCGGCAAACAAAACGCCCGCAACGACGCGGGCGAATCGAAAGATGCTTCGTCCGGCTAGTGCGAAGACGGACCTTGCGCGCTGTCGGGCTTTAGCTCCGCCGCCATCAGCCCTTTCGGGCCGCGGCCGAAGCGCACCAGCAGCGACTGCCCGGGCCTGAGCTCGGTAAAGCCGCACCGGCGCAGCGTCTCCATGTGCACGAAGATGTCGAGGCTCTGCCCGCCGCGGGTGAGAAAGCCGAAGCCGCGCAGACGGTTGAACCATTTGACGGTGGCCGGCTCCCAATCGCTCTCGGGCACGACCACGACATGGGTCCGCTGAGGCAATTGCGACGGGTGAATCGCCGTCGAATCGTCCATGGCGCGAATGCGGAAGGCTTGCAGGCCTTTCGGCCGGCGTAGCACCTCGCAGACGACACGCGCGCCCTCGTAAGCTGTCTGGAACCCATCGCGTCTGAGGCAAGTTACGTGCAGGAGAACGTCGGGAAGGTCTTCGTCCGGAACGATGAATCCATAACCCTTTGACGCATCGAACCACTTAATGGATCCTGACACTTCGAAGACATCAACTGTAACTTCCTCGTCGCGTTGGGTATGCCCCTCTATCAGTGGCGGTTCTTTCGCCCCCATGCCGCATTCCCCCGCTTAACTTCCAACGCAGCCGACCCGACGCCCCACACACGAATCGGCTGGAACACAATTGTTGCGAAGATATCATTGCCGCCCTTCGAGGCCAGTGGAAATTTCCTTGCGCTTCCTCCTTCTCCACAATGGTCCCGGGCGTTGCGCACGCTTCCGGCAAGACATGAGCGCAAACCTCTGATCGCAAAGCGAATCTCGTGCGATCCCCGCGTTCGGAGCGCGGTTTTGGCAAAAACGCGCTCAACTTGCCGCCGCGATCGCGCAAATGGCTCTGCTGTCGAGAGAAATTTCCCTCCGGGCGGCGTGAAACGCATGGCGGAAGCGCGCTTTCGCCGCATGCAGCGATCGCGGTGCAATCTTCATCGGAAATTTGTGGAGCGTGTTGCGCTTGCAACAGATGCGCGGGCCGCGCTAAGGGGTGCGCCTGGAAACCCTGGCTAGCGTGAAAGAGATCGAGCATGAAGTACCTGCATACGATGGTGCGAATTTCCGACGTCGATAAGTCGCTCGACTTCTATTGCAACCAGCTCGGCCTGAAAGAAGTTCGCCGTACGGAGCATCCGCAAGGCCGCTTCACCCTGTTCTACCTCGCCGCGCCGGAGGACGAGGAAGCCGAGATCGAGCTGACCTATAACTGGGATCCGGAGACCTACGGCGAGGGGCGCAATTTCGGCCATCTCGCCTTCGCCGTGGACGATATCTACGCGACCTGCGAGCGCTTGATGAAGAACGGGGTCGTCATCAACCGGCCGCCGCGCGACGGCCACATGGCCTTTATCCGCTCGCCCGACAACATCTCGATCGAGCTTCTCCAGAGAGGCAAGCCCAAACCGAAGCAGGAGCCGTGGGCATCGATGCCGAACACCGGCAAGTGGTAGCTCGGCGTTGAGGAGGCTCTCGTCCCATGCAAGGCAAACGCGTTCAGTTCGATGACGAGACGTGGGAGGCGATCGAGGCCACGATTCGCGACAGCGGCGTCAGTTTCCAGGAGCTTGCCGAGGAGGCCTTCGCCGATCTGCTCAAGAAGCGCAAACGCCCGGTCGGGCTGATGGCCTCGCTCAAAGAGAGCGTCCGCACGCCGCCGTCGCAGGCGAAGCGAAAGCGCACGTGAAATACCCTTTCGCTTTCCTGGTGCTGATTCTAATCGGAGCCGGTCCGGCGCGGTCCGCCCCGCCATGGGTCGAGGACCAGTGCATGGCCCGGGCGGCTCAGATCCAGTTCAGCGGACGCGGCGACCGGGAACACTTCATGGCGAATTGCATCGCCGACCTGACACCCACACCGCCGGCCAAGCGCCGCACATACAAGAAGCCCCGCAATTGATCTTGCGGGGCTTTGAGTGTCGGTGGCCCTAGTCCGGGGCAGAATTTGTTCTTCGGCTCTCGTCCGGAGCCGAAACCACTCTAATGCGATTCGCCGGCAGCCAAAGGATGCAAGCTACCAGGGGAACCCGCGCGGTTCGGCGTAAGCGCCGCAAGACCCTTTCAGGCGGTTGTCGTTGCCGATGATCTGGCAGTAATAAACCTTCGCGTTCGGATTATTGCGAATCTCGGCGTCCGAGACGTTGAAGCCATAGGAGCGCGCGACGCGGGCGATTTGCCTCTCCTCGCAATAGGGCGTCGAGATCAAGCCGTATTTGGTCACCTGGAAGTTGTCGCGGCATTCGATCTTCGCGGCGGCGGGCGAAACTGCTGCCAACACGAGCACGGCCGTCGAGAGGGCGAGAGCGGAGAAGGCGGTGGGGCGCATGGTCGAAGCTCCCGAGTTGGGTCTAACCACAACATGGCGCCCCCTAGGGGGATCGAACCCCTGTTTTCAGGTTGAAAACCTGACGTCCTGACCATTAGACGAAGGGGGCGCGCAAGCCTCGATATAGAAGGCCTTGCCGTGGCAGGCAAGGCGGGCGCTGAACGCTACGCGTGCGGTTCTGCGGCATCCTCGATCAGAAGCTCGACGCTCTCGCGCCCTTGCCACGCGTTTCGGCGCAAGTGCCCCACGACATGCATGGCCTGGCCCTCGCCGCCAAGGAGGAGCTTGCCGAGCGGCGTATCGGCGATGCGGAACGCGCACGCCTCCAGCCGCGCGCCGTCGGGCGCGCGCAGCGTGCAGCGGAGATGCATGTCCTTGATGGCGCGGACGCGGGACAGCCGGTGCGCAGGAAAGACGAAGCGCGGTTCGGCGTGACCGGGGCCGTAAGGACCGGCACGGTCGAGCTGGTCCATCAGCGCGATGGTGGCGGCGCCGGCCGTGAGAGCGCCGTCGATGGCAAGTGCGCGCGACCGGTCGGCTTGCGCCACCGGTCCCGCCAGACGCTCGCGCAGGAAGCTCACGAGCCGCTCTGCCTTGGCGCGTTCGAGCTTGAAGCCCGCGGCCATGGCGTGACCGCCGCCTTTGACGAGAAGCCCTTCATGCACGGCGCTCCTCACCGCTGCGCCGAGATCGACCGACGCGATCGAACGGGCCGAGCCGGTGGCGAAGCCGTCGGGCTCGAGCGATGAGACGAACGACGGAAGGCGGAAACGCTCGGCGATGCGGCCCGCGACAAGTCCGAGCAGGCCCTTGTGCCAGCCCTCGGCGGCGAGGAACAGCAGCGGCAGACCGGGATCGGCGGAGAGCGCGGCGTCGGCGGTGGCGAACGCCTCTTCGAGCATGCGCTCCTCGATCGCTTTCCGCTCGGCGTTGAGGGCGTCGAGCTTGGCCGCGAGCCCGCGCGCCTCGATGTCGTCGTCGGTGGCAAGAAGCCGCGCGCCGAGGGACGATGCGCCCACCCTGCCCCCGGCATTGATGCGTGGCCCGAGCACGAAACCGAGCGAATAACAGTTCGGCGCGGCGTCGATACGGGCGGCGTCGGCGAGCGCGCGCAAGCCGTGATTGTGCCGCATCCGCAAGACCTTGAGCCCTTGCGCGACGAAGGCGCGGTTTACGTCCTTGAACGGCACGACGTCGCACACGGTGGCAAGCGCGACGAGATCGAGAAGGCCGAGAAGATCGGGCTCAGGCGCCGAGCCGTAGAAGCCTTGCCGGCGAAGCGCGCGCGCCGTCGCCACCAGGAACAGGAACACGACGCCCGCGGCGGCAAGATGCCCCTGCCCCGAAAGGTCGTCCAGCCGGTTCGGATTGAGCACGGCAAAGGCCTGAGGCAACGCCTCGTCGGCCTGGTGATGGTCGATGACGATGATTTCGGCGCCCGCGTCGTTGGCGGCGGCAATCGCCGGCCCCGCGGTCGTGCCGCAATCGACGGTGAGGATGAGGCGCGCGCCCTCTTTGGCGAGGCCGGCGAGCGATTCTGGCGACGGTCCGTAACCTTCGGTGAGCCGATCGGGAATGTAGGTTGCGGCAACTTGCCCATGAGCGCGCAGGAAGCGTTCGATCAGCGCGACCGACGCCGCGCCATCGACATCGTAATCGCCGAACACGGCGATGGGCTCGGCTTCGGCGATCGCGGCGGCGAAGCGTGCGGCTGCCTTCTCCATATCCTGAAAGCGCGTAGGGTCGGGCAGGAGCGAACGGAGCGAGGGATCGAGGTAACGCGCGGCCGTGTGCGCGTCGGCGCCGCGGGCGGCGAGCACGCGGCCGATGAGCTCGGGCAAGCCGTGCCCTTGCGAAATGGCGGCGGCAATAAGCGCGCGGGACGGGTCTAGCCGCTCGACCCAGCGATAGCCGCGCACCGAGCGCTCCACGCCGAGGAAGGGGCTCGGGCCGGTCGTTGTCGGAAGTTTCAAGGCCGCTGTCACGTTACGTCATCCCACGCGCTTTTCTGTGAGCGCGGGAGTGTAAGGTGATTCGCAGGCTTCGCTGGCGCTCCCCTCAAGCCCTCAATCGAACTTAGCGATATTGGGGTGTTCGGCCTTGATCCAGCGCACCGTGCGGGTCGAGGCGCGCATGACGAGCGTGTGGGTATGAACGGCGTCCTTGGTGAAGCGGACGCCCTCCAACAGCGAGCCGTCGGTGATGCCGGTCGCGGCGAAGGACAGATCGCCCGTCACCATATCGCGCATATGATACTTGCGGTCGAGGTCGTAAATGCCGGCGGCGCGGGCGCGGCCGCGATGCTGCTCGCTCGACGCCACGAGCCGCCCCTGGATCTGTCCGCCGATGCAGGCAAGGGCCGCGGCCGCAAGCACCCCTTCGGGCGCGCCGCCGATGCCCATATAGATGTCGATGCCGGTTTCCATCGGCTTGGTGACGTGGATGACGCCGGCAATATCGCCATCGCCGATGAGACGGAGCGATGCGCCGGTCCCGCGCACCTCTTCGATGAGCTTTCCGTGGCGCGGTCGATCGAGCATGCAGACCGTGATCTCGGCGATCGGCGCGTTCTTGGCGGCAGCGAGCGCCTTGAGGTTGTCGGCGGGCGTCGCATCGAGATCGACGAGGCCTTCGGGATAGCCTGGGCCGATGGCGATCTTGTCCATGTAGATCGTCGGCACCTTGAGCAGGCTGCCGCGCTCGGCGACGGCCAGCACCGACAGCGCGTTGGGGAGCGCCTTGGCGCACAGCGTCGAGCCCTCGACCGGATCGACGGCGACATCGACCTTGAAGCCGCCGCCTTTCGCGCCCACCGTCTCGCCAATATAGAGCAGCGGGGTCTCGAGCTCTTCGCCCTCGCCGACCACGACGATGCCTTCGATGGCGAGGCGCTCGAGCTCACGGTACATGACCTCGGCCGCGGCCTCGTCGGCGGCGGCCTCGTTGCCGCGACCCCGCCACAATGCGGCGGCGACGGCCGTGGCTTCGGTCACACGTACAATGTCGAGCGCCAAAGCGCGGTCGAGCTCGGTCTTCGCCGGAGCCTTCGACACGTACGTTACCTCCCTCCCTCAGGCGCTCATGGGCGGCGCCTTTAGGGATACACAGTCACTATCACAGTTTTTCGATGCGGATCATCTGCGGCTTTTGGTCGACATGGCCGTCGCGCTCGATGGCTGCAAGCGCTTTGCGGATCGCGGCCTCGGTGGTCTGATGGGTGATGAGCACGACAAAGGCGGGCGCTTTCTCGTCGCGGCGTCTGAAGCCCGGAAGCTCCGCGCCCGGGCGGCGCTGCACGATGCTCTCGATCGAGATGCCCTGGTCGGCCATGCGGCCGGCGATGGCCGCGAACGCGCCGGGCCGGTCGTAGACCGAGAGCCTGATGTAATAGCCGCCTTCATGCGCGCGCATCTCGGCCTTCTTGTAGGGCTTGAGCGCCTTGGCCTTGGTGCCGAAGGGCGGCAGGATATGGCCCCGGGCGATGTCGATGAGATCGCTCGTCACGGCCGAGGCCGTTGGCCCTGCGCCCGCACCCGGACCGATCAGCATGACTTCGCCGACGAAGTCGCCGTCGATGGCGACGCAGTTCAGCACGCCGTCGACGTCGGCGATGGCCCGGTCCTTCGGCACCATGGTCGGGTGAACGCGCTGCTCGATCCCGCTATCGGTGCGGAGCGCGACGCCGAGCAGCTTGATGCGATAGCCGAGGTCGCCCGCCGCCTCGATATCGGCGGGGGTGATCTGCTCGATGCCCTCGACATAGACCGAGTCGAAGCTCGGGCGGGTGCCGAAGGCGAGAGCCGTCAGCAGCGCGAGCTTGTGCGCGGTGTCGAAGCCGCCGATGTCGAAGGTCGGATCGGCCTCGGCATAGCCTTGGGCTTGCGCCTCCTTCAACACGTCGGCGAAGCTCCTGCCTTCCTTCTCCATCAGCGTGAGGATGTAATTGCAGGTGCCGTTGAGGATGCCGTAGACGCGCGCGATGTCGTTGCCTTGCAAACTCTCGCGGATGACCTTGACCACGGGGATGCCGCCGGCGACCGCCGCCTCGAAATTCAGCGCGACGCCGTTCTTCTCGGCGAGCGCGGCGAGGCTCGCGCCGTGATGGGCAAGCAGCGCCTTGTTGGCGGTGACGACATGCTTGGCCGACGCGAGCGCCGTCTCGACCGCCTTCTTGGCGACGCCCTCCTCGCCGCCGATCAGCTCGACGAACACGTCGATGGCGGGGTCGGCGGCGAGCGCCACCGGGTCGTCAACGAAGCGTAGACCCGACAGGTCGGCGTCGCGCTTCTTGTTGCGGTTTTTCGCCGATACGGCCACGACCTCGATGGGACGGCCCGCGCGCGCGGCAAGGTCGTCCTTGCGCGCCGCCAAGAGCCGCAACAGGCCGCCGCCGACGGTGCCGATGCCGGCCACACCTAGCTTCAGTCCATCCTTCATGGGAGAGGATCAGAACGACCGATTGGCCTTGGATGCAATAGGAATCACGTTGTGCATCGTCTTGGCGGAGTCGGCGAAGAACTTGCGGATGTTGCGTGCGGCCTGGCGGATGCGCTGCTCGTTCTCGACCAGCGCGATGCGGACATGGCCCTCGCCATACTCGCCGAACCCGACACCGGGAGAAACCGCGACCGACGCCTTCTCGAGCAGCAGCTTGGAGAATTCGAGCGAGCCGAGATGGGCGAACATGTCCGGGATCGGGGCCCAGGCGAACATGGTTGCGGGCGGCGACGGCACCGGCCAGCCGGCGCGGCGCATGGCGTCGACGAGGCAATCGCGGCGGCGCTTATAGATCGCGCGGATTTCTTCGATGCAATCCTGCGGCCCGTTGAGCGCGGCGGATGCGGCCACCTGGACGGGGGTGAAGGCGCCGTAGTCGAGGTAGGACTTTACCCGGGTGAGCGCGTGGATGATGCGCTCATTGCCGACGGCGAAGCCGACGCGCCAGCCGGGCATGGCGTAGGTCTTCGACAGCGTGGTGAACTCGATGGCGACGTCGATGGCGCCCGGAACTTCCAGGATCGAGGGCGGCTTCTCGCTGTCGAAATAGATCTCGGCATAAGCGAGGTCGGAGAGCACGATCAGGTCGTGTTTTTTGGCGAAGGCCACGACCTCGCGATAGAAATCGAGACTGGCGAGCTCGGCGGTCGGATTGGCCGGATAGTTGAGCACGAGCACCGAAGGCTTCGGCACCGAATGCCGCACCGCGCGGTCGAGCGAAGGCAGGAACTGGGAATCGGTGCGCGCGGGCAAATGGCGGATGACCCCGCCCGACATGATGAAGCCGAACTCGTGGATGGGATAGGTCGGGTTGGGCACAAGGATGACGTCACCCGGCGCCGTGATCGCCTGGGCGGTGTTGGCGAAGCCTTCCTTCGACCCGAGCGTCACGATCACCTGGGTGTCGGGGTTGAGCTTCACGCCGAAGCGGCGGGCGTAGTAGGCGGCTTGCGCGCGGCGCAAACCGCCGATGCCTTTCGAGGCCGAGTAGCGGCTCGTGCGCGGGTCGCGCAGCGCCTCGTTCAGCTTGGCGACGATATGGTCGGGCGTCGGCATGTCGGGATTCCCCATGCCGAAATCGACGATGTCTTCGCCGCGCGCGCGGGCCTCCGCCTTGAGCTTGTTGACCTGCTCGAAGACGTAAGGCGGCAGGCGCTTAATCCTGTGGAAATCGCTGGTCACCGTGAGGGCCCACCCCGATCAGACCCCGAAGGGGTTTAACTTGAACCATAGAAGGGGCGCGACGGGCAAGCCGCTCGCCCGCGGCACCAGGGCGCTAGTTCGTATTGTCGGATTCGGTCGCAGGATCATTGGCCCCGCCGCTCTCGCCGCTCTCGCCCTCCTTTTTGGGCGTCGCGCCCTGGAGATCGCTGATGACCGCCTTCTGCTCGGTCTTGGTGAGGGTCTTGTCGTATTGGCGCTGGAGCTGGCTCGAGGTGAGCGGCGAATCCTCGACGGAGGCGCAAGCCGAAAGTCCGAGCAGGAGCAGTACGCCGGATAAGCGCAAGGCTGGCGGGTAAAGGTGCCGCATACGTTTCAGAGAGGGTTTTTGTTGGTTCCCCTTGGCGATTTGCCATCGTCCCGTATATTGCATAGCACAATTAAGCCTTGTCTGGTACAGCCGCAGGCGACAATCGAACCGCGTCTGCATTGTGGCTGCGGCGGGGTTTCACGGGGGTAAAGCAAGGATTTTTTGATGCAGGAGAAGAGCAAGAACCCCGACCAGAGCGAGGGGCAGGAGACCGGACCAGGCCAGTTCGAAGCCCTCGCCCGCAACATGGTCCGCCTGTTCGACCAAGGGGCCAAGGCCGCATCGACCTTGGCCGAGCGCTCGAGCGCGAACGGGAACGGGTCTTACGGCATGGGCTCGGAGATGACCGAGGCGACCAAGTCGCTCGGCGAAGTCGCGCGCCACTGGATCGCCGATCCGAGCAAGCTCGTCGCCGCGCAAGGCGAGCTCTTCCGCAGCTATGCCGATCTGTGGGACCGCTCCGTGCGCCGCTTCCTCGGCGAGACGGTCGAGCCCGTGGTCGAGCCGGAACCCGGCGATAACCGGTTCAAAGATCCCGACTGGTCCAACACGCAGTACTTCGATTTCTGGAAGCAGGCCTACCTCATCACCTCGCGCTGGGCCGAAGACCTCACCCGCAACACCGAAGGCATCGACGACAAGACGCGCAAGAAGGCGCTGTTCTACCTGAACCAGATGCTGGCGGCGTTCTCGCCGTCGAATTTCCCGCTCACCAACCCGGAAGTGGTCCGCACCACGCTGCAAACCAACGCCGCCAATTTGGTGCAGGGCATGGCGCATTTCGTGGAGGACCTGGAGCAGTCGAAAGACCTGCTCCGCATCAGCCAGACGGATCTCTCCGCGTTCGAGGTCGGACGGAACCTCGCCGTGACGCCCGGCAAGGTCATCTTCCAGAACGACCTCATCCAGCTCATTCAATACGAGCCGACGACGGCGGAGGTTTACGAGCGGCCCCTGCTCGTCGTGCCGCCCTGGATCAACAAGTTCTACATTCTCGATCTCGTGCCGGAGAAGTCGTTCGTCAAATGGGCGGTCGAGCAGGGCTTCACCGTGTTCCTCGTGTCGTGGGTGAACCCGGACGCGCGCCTCGCGCAACGGACCTTCGAGGACTACATGCGCGACGGGATTCTCGCGGCGATCGATGCGATCATCCGCCAGACGGGAAGCGCCAAGATCAACGCGCTCGGCTATTGCGTCGGCGGCACGCTGCTCGCCAGCGCGCTCGCCTACATGGCGGCCAAGGGTGACGACCGTGTGGCCTCGGCGTCGTTCCTGGCCGCGCAGGTCGATTTCAGCGAGGCCGGCGACCTGCTCGTGTTCATCGACGACACGCAGCTCAAGGCGCTCGATGAGATGATGGCCGAGCACGGCTATCTCGACGGCTCGCGCATGTCGGCTGTGTTCAACATGCTCCGCCCGCGCGATCTGATCTGGCCTTACGTCGTCAACAACTACCTTCTCGGCAAGAAGCCGTTCCCGTTCGATCTCCTCTATTGGAACGCCGACTCGACCCGGCTGCCGGCCGCCAACCACGCGTTCTACTTGCGCGAGTTTTACCACTTGAACCGGCTCGCCAAGGGCGAGATGCAGCTCGGCGGCGTCAAGCTCGACCTGTCGCGCGTGAAGATTCCGATCTACGAGCTGTTCACGAGGGAAGACCACATCGCGCCGGCGGCCTCGGTCTATCGCGGCAGCAAATTGTTCGGCGGCAAGGTGCGTCATGCCATGGCGGGATCCGGCCACATCGCCGGCGTGGTCAATCCCCCGGCCAAGACCAAGTATCAGTATTGGTCGGGCGGGCGGGGCGGCTCGCTCGAGGAGTGGATCGCGACGGCAAAGGAGATTCCGGGCTCGTGGTGGCCGGATTGGGCGTCCTGGCTTGCCGAGCGTTCGGGCGCCAAGGTTCCGCCCCGCAGTCCCTCGAACGGCCCGCTCTGGGCGATCGAGGACGCGCCGGGCTCCTACGTCAAGAACCGCGGCTAGGGCTCACGGAAAGAGCGGAAGCTGCTCGAGCCCGGTCGTTTCGGCGAGACCGTACATCACGTTGAAGTTTTGCAGCGCCTGCCCGGCCGAGCCCTTCACCAGATTGTCGATGGCCGAGACGACGATGGCGCGTCCTTCGATGCGGTCGTCGAAGACGCCGATATGGCAGAAGTTGGAGCCACGCACGTGCTGCGTCGCGGGCGTGACGCCCTCGGCCACGACATGCACGAAGGGGCTGCCGGCGTAGGCCGCCTCAAGCGCCTTGCGGAGATCGGCGGCGCGCATCTTGCCGGTCACCCGCACATAGCACGTGCAGAGTTCGCCGCGCGACATGGGCGCAAGATGCGGCGTGAAGTTGACGGTGACGGAGGCGCCTGACGCCTTGGCCAATTCCTGCTCGATCTCGGGCACATGGCGGTGGTTGCCGATGCCGTAAGGCGAGAGCCCCTCGCCCGCCTCCGAGAACAGGATGTTCTGCTTGAGGCTGCGGCCGGCGCCGGAGACACCCGACTTCGCATCGATGATGATGTCCGAGGCGTCGATCACCTTCGCTTTCACGAGCGGCAGAAGTGCCAGCAGCACCGCGGTCGGGTAGCAACCGGGACAGGCCACGAGCCGCGCCGCCGCGATCTTGTCGCGATAATGCTCGGTGAGGCCGTAGACCGCGTCCTTCAGCAGCGCGGGTGCGCTGTGCTCGTTGCCATACCATTCGGCGTAGGCGCCGGCATCGTGCAGGCGGAAATCGGCCGACATGTCGATGATCTTGACGCGCTTCGGGAGCTTGCCGATCGCGCTATGCGCCGTGCCGTGCGGGAGCCCGCCGAAGACGACATCGACCGCGTCGAAGTCGGCCTCCTCGGGGCTCACCAGCGCGGGCAACGCGAGGCTCGATAGATGCGGGAAGACTTGGGCTAGCGTCTGGCCGGCATGGCCCTTGGCGATCAGCGTGGTGATCCGGATTGCCGGATGCAGCGCCGCGAGCCGGATCATGTCGGCGCCGGTATAGCCGGAAGCGCCGAGAACGGCAGCTCTGATGGTTTGGGTCTTGGCCATGTGCGGAGGCCTTAAACGAAGGTGATGAGCGAGGGATTAAGCCCGAGTCCTTGGCTTTTCAACCGGACCGTCATTGCCGGGCTTGACCCGGCAATCCATTCCACTGGCGCTGCCACTTGTTGAGAGGCAACGGAATGGATGCCCGGATCAAGTCCGGGCATGACGAGTTGATGGGCAACACCCGGGATGCGTCTAGCGCTTCGAGAACTGGAAGCTTCGTCGCGCCTTGGCGCGGCCGTACTTCTTGCGCTCGACGGTGCGGGCGTCGCGGGTCAGGAACCCGCCCTTCTTCAGCACGCTGCGGAGCTCGGGCTCGAACCGCGTGAGCGCGATCGAAATGCCGTGCCTGACGGCGCCGGCCTGGCCCGACAGCCCGCCCCCGCTCACGGTGCAGACGATGTCGTACTGTCCTTCGCGCTTGGCGGTGACGAGCGGCTGTTTCAGGATCATCTGAAGAACCGGCCGCGCGAAATATGCGACATGGTCCTTGCCGTTGATGGTGATCTTGCCGGGGCCGCGCTTCACCCAGACGCGGGCGACGGCGTCTTTGCGCTTGCCGGTGGCGTAGGAGCGTCCTTGCGCATCGACCTTCTTCTCGTAGACGCGCGTTTCGGGCGCGGCCGGCGTGGTCTTCAGCGGAGCAAGGTCTTCAAGCGTCATGGTCTCGCTCATGGGCTTAGGCGCTCCTGGCGTTCTTGGCGTTGAGGGCGGCGACATCGAGCGCAATCGGATTCTGCGCCGCGTGAGGGTGATCCGGCCCGGGATAGATGCGCAAATTGCGGAGCTGCTGGCGGCCGAGCGGCCCGCGCGGCACCATGCGCTCGACGGCCTTTTGCAGCACGCGCTCGGGATGCTTGCCTTCGAGGATCTTGGCGGCGGTCCGGTCCTTGATGCCGCCGGGATAACCGGTGTGCCAGTGATAGACCTTGTCGGCGCGCTTGTTACCGGTGAGGACGACGTTGCCGGCATTGATGACGACGATGTTGTCGCCGCAATCGAGATGCGGGCTATAACCCGGCTTGTGCTTGCCCCTGAGGCGGTTTGCGATCAGCACGGCAAGCCGTCCCACCACGAGGCCGCTGGCGTCGATGAGGGTCCAGGACTTTTCGATGTCCTTCGGCGTGGCGGAGAAGGTCTTCATTTTCGTGTTCCGGGCTTCAAGGATCGGCGCTTCTAGCTTCTGTCCTGAGAGCGGTCAAGGATAAACGGACTATCCAACGAAGTCAGACGATTAGCGATGTGGTATCGCGATACCGGGTCATGCGGATACCTTGTCGCGCGGCGTCGGCGCTGTCAAAGCGCGGCAAGGAATCTCTGCTATAAGGCGTTCGAACATTTCGAGAGGCGGACTTGGCATGGCCAATACGGCGAAACAGAAAGCGCACGACGAGGATATCCTGCTGCGCCAGGATCAGGGGCCGGTCACGCTGCTGACGCTCAACCGGCCGGACGCGCGCAATTCCCTGTCGCGGGACATGATCACGGCGCTGACTGAGGCCGTGCGCGCGACCGCTGAGGCCGATTCCATCCGCGCGGTGGTGTTGACCGGCGCCGGCAGCGCCTTTTGCTCCGGCCACGACCTCAAAGAACTGACCGCGCGCCGCAACGACCCCGACAAGGGACGCGCCTTCTTCGCCGAGACCATGGAGGCGTGCGCCGAGATGATGCTCGCGATCGTCCACTCGCCGAAGCCGGTGATCGCCGCGGTGAACGGCATCGCCACGGCGGCGGGCTGCCAGCTCGTTGCCAGTTGCGATCTTGCCGTGGCGAGCTCCGACGCGCGCTTTGCTACGCCCGGGGTCAATATCGGCCTGTTCTGCTCGACGCCGATGGTCGCGCTCAGCCGCAACGTGTCGCGCAAAGCGGCGATGGAGATGCTGCTTCTCGGCGACATGGTGAGCGCAAACGATGCAAGGACGTTCGGCCTCGTCAACAGCGTCGTCGAGCCCGACCGCATGGTGAACGAGGCGATGGAGTTCGCCCGCAAGATCGCGACGAAGCCGAGGCGAACGCTCAAGATCGGCAAGGAGGCGTTCTATCGCCAACTCGACATGACGCTCGAAGAGGCCTATCGCTACACCGTCTCGGTCATGGTCGAGAACATGCTCGATCGCGAAGCGGAGGAAGGCATCGGCGCCTTTCTCGACAAGCGCGAGCCCAACTGGCCGCGCTAAACCGCTCGCCGCCCTCCCCGGAAGCAGCCAAGCGCGCCGATGAACCACGAGTCCTACAGCGACGCCTATATCCGTGACATTCTGACGCGGAACCGCACCATCGCCATGGTGGGAGCGAGCGCCAACACGTCGCGCCCGAGCTACTTCGCGATGAAATATCTGAAGGAGAAGGGCTTCCGCGTCATCCCGGTCAATCCCGCCCAGGACGGCCAGACCGTCCTCGGCGAGAAGGTCTACGGTTCACTGGCGGCGATCCCCGACAAGGTGGACATCGTCGATATTTTCCGCAATTCGCAAGCGGCGCTCGGCATCACGCGCGAAGCGATCGCGATCGGCGCATCGGTGGTGTGGATGCAGCTCGGTGTCCGCAACGACGAGGCGGCGCGGCTTGCCGAGGACGCCGGCCTCGAGGTGGTGATGAACCGCTGTCCGAAGATCGAATATGGCAGGCTGTCAGGCGAACTGAATTGGGCCGGCGTGAACTCCGGCATGGTTTCGAGCAAACGGCCGCTGCTCGGCGCCAAGGGAGTGCAACATCGCGTCATTGCCCCGAAAGCGTGAGTGGCTATAGTCCGGCCGGCAAATCGATGAAGGGAAAACGACAATGACCGAGGAGCGAAAGCCCGGCTTCAACACGCTTGCAATCCACGCCGGCGCGCAACCCGATCCGGCGACGGGGGCGCGCGCCACGCCGATCTACCAGACCACCTCGTTCGTCTTCGACAATGTCGAGCACGCCGCGGCGCTGTTCAATCTGGAGACGTTCGGCAACATCTACACCCGCATCATGAACCCGACCCAGGCCGTCCTCGAGGAACGGCTGGCGGCGCTCGAAGGCGGCACGGCGGGTCTTGCCGTGGCCTCGGGCCACGCGGCGCAAGCGCTCGTGTTCCACACCCTGCTTGCGCCGGGCGACGAGTTCGTCGCCGCCCGCCAGCTCTATGGCGGCTCGATCAACCAGTTCACCCATTCCTTCAAGAAATGCGGCTGGCAGGTCAACTGGGCCGACACCACCGATGCGGCCTCGTTTCGCGCCGCGCTCACGCCCAAGACCAAGGCGATTTTCGTCGAGTCGATCGCCAATCCCGGCGGCATCGTCACCGACCTCGCCAGCATCGCCGCCGTGGCCAAGGAGGCCGGCGTGCCGTTCATCGTCGACAACACGCTGGCCACACCCTATCTCACCCGCCCCATCGAGCATGGCGCCGACATTATCGTTCATTCGCTGACCAAGTTCCTCGGCGGCCATGGCAACTCGATCGGCGGCGCCATCGTCGATTGCGGCACTTTCGACTGGCTGGCGAGCGGACGCTACCCCACGCTGTCGGAGCCTTCCGCCGCCTATCACGGCATCACGCTCGCCGAGACCTTCGGCAATTTTTCCTTCGCCATCGCCTGCCGCGTGCTCGGTTTGCGCGATTTCGGTCCCGCGATTTCGCCCTTCAACGCCTTTCTTATCCTGACCGGGATCGAGACTTTGCCGCTCCGCATGCAGCGTCATTGCGACAACGCGCTCGCCGTGGCCACCTGGCTACAAGGTCACGACAAGGTGGCGTGGGTCAACTACGCGGGACTGCCGGGCAACGAGTTCCACGCGCTGGCCAAGCGCTATGCGCCCAAGGGCGCCGGCGCGGTGTTCACCTTCGGGCTGAAGGGCGGCTACGAGGCCGGCATCGCGCTCGTGAGCAACGTCAAGCTGCTGAGCCACCTTGCCAATATCGGCGATACGCGGAGCCTGATCATTCACCCGGCATCGACCACGCATCGCCAGCTCACCGATGAGCACCGGGCGCGCGCCGGCGCCGGGCCCGAGGTGGTGCGGCTGTCGATCGGGCTCGAGAACGCCGAGGACATCATCGCCGATCTCGATCAGGCGCTGGCTGCGACGTGAGTTTGCGCCGGCGCGCCGCCGTGGCGTGCCTGCCAAAAATGATAGAGCGCGACCGCAAAGAGCGCGATGGCGCCGGCCTGGTGGGCGAGCCCGAGCACAATCGGCACCGATAGAAGCAGCGTCCACACCCCAAGCGCCGCTTGCAGCAACGCAAAGAGCGCGAGCGTGAGCGCGCTGCCGATCAAGGGCTGATCCGCGCCCTTGAGCGCAAGCCACGCCAACTGGCCGAGCGCGGCCAGCACGACCGCGTAGCCGAGCATGCGGTGCTGGAACTGAACCGTGAGCGGGTTCTCGAACAGGTTGAGGTACCAGGGCGACGCCTCGCCGAGACCCGGCGGCACGAAGGCGCCGTCGATGAGCGGCCAGGTGTTGTAGCCCATGCCGGCGTCGGTTCCCGCGACGAGCGCTCCCGCGAGCATCTGGGTGACGATCAGCGCGAGCACGAAACAAGCGACCAGACTTGCGCTCCGATCGCGCGGCGCCGCCCGCCCTCCCCTACCCAGCCCGAACAGGAGCCACAGCGTGTAACCGAGGATGACAAGCGCCACGCCGAAATGCGCCGCGAGCCGGTACTGGCTGACATCGGTGCGCACGGTCAGTCCACTCTTCACCATGTACCAGCCGAGCGCGCCCTGGAGGCCGCCGAGAACGAACAGGCCGAGGAGCTTCGGAAGCAGCGGCCGCGGAATGTAGCCCGCGATCCAGAACGCGACGAAAGGAATGAGGAACGCAAACCCGATCAGCCGGCCGAGGAACCGGTGCGCCCATTCCCACCAATAGATCGTCTTGAATTCCTCGAGGCTCATGCCGCGCTTGAGCTCGGTATATTCCGGTATGGTCTTGTAGGACGCGAAGGCTTCCGACCATTCGGACTCCGACAGCGGCGGAATCACGCCGACGATCGGTTTCCACTCGGTGATGGAGAGGCCTGAATCGGTGAGCCGGGTCGCGCCGCCGACGAGGATCATGGCGACGATGAGCACGGCGAGCGCGGCAAGCCAAACCCGCACAGCCCGCGCGCGGCGCGCGAGCGCAGGGGTCGCCTTCTCGGAGTCCTCGAGGATCGTCGCTGACGACATGGAGGTCTGATAGCGGCGGATGCGCTCAAACTCAACTGCACAACCGCTGCCGGGTTGTCGCAACTTCCGGGGCCGCGCTTGCCGCGAAATGCTATCCTTGGCGCGCGCGAGGCCTGCGCAGGCATTGCGTCAAACCCTGAGGCGGAGGACCCGGCGAGATGGGCGTGCGCTCCCGTAAGTTCATAGGCACGATCATGCTGCTTCTTCTGGTTGCCGTCTATGCGCCGCTTGCGGCCGTGATCGGCTCGGGCCGCATCGCCGAGGCGCCGCAATGGGTGCAATTCGCCTTCTTCCTCACGGCGGGACTGGCCTGGATCATCCCGGCCGGGCTCCTCATCCGCTGGATGCAGCGGCCCGACTGAGGCTCGCCCGCGCCTCTAGAGCGAAGCGGCCCAGCCGAGGAAACGGGGACGCCGCTTGCTCGCCTGCTCAAAGGCGAGGGTCCGGCAGCCGAGCGAGGAAAAGCCGCTCAGAGCCGCCGCGGGGCTCGCGCCCTGGGGCAGGACCGCGACCGCGACCGACAGCGCTGATCCGAGATCGGGCGCTGTCCGGCGCAACGCGTCGCGATCGGCATGGAGCACGACGCTGTCATAGGCTTCTGTCAGCGCGGCGAGGATGGCGGCAAGGCGGCCATCGCCGTCGGCCCCGGCAAAGCGCGGACTGCCCGCGGCGATCACATGCAGCGGCGTCTCGGCATCGAGTCCGATGACGTCGTCGAACTGCGCCCGTCCGGCCGCAAGATCGGTGAGACCGGGAGAACGCGGCAATCCGAGCGCGGCGGAAATTGAATGCGGTCCGTGCGCGACATCGAGCAGGACGACCTGACCGCCGCCAGCAACGAGGGCCCGTGCTATCGAAATCGCCTCCGCCGTCGCATCGATTGCGGCCGCCCCGCCGACAAGGATAGCGCGCGACCCGAAATCCTGCCGCGCGGGCAAGATCTCGCCGAGCACGGCGTCGAGCGATTTGAGCACGGGTGTTTCTGCGTCGTTTTTGGGCACGATGGCTCTGCGCGTTTGGGCCTGCGACGCGGCAAGCCTCTTGTTCAGATAATGACGGAGATCGTTGCCGTCATTGTCTGCGGCAGCAAATTGGAACCGCGCAAATCCCCTCGCCCCGAATTCTTTCGCCGCTTCCTCCGCCTCGCTCTCGGCAAGGTCGAGGCTCCGGCGAAACCGCGCGAGGAAGCCGGCCGCGGACTGGGCGCCCGGTTCCGCCCCTATCTGCCTCGCGCCGCCCTGCGCACGCGCGAAGAAGGATGCGCGGCCCGAATGCGTCACGATTTCCGCGCCGCGCGCAGTGCCCAGCCGATTGCGCGCCAAAAGATAGACGATGGCGAGAAAAGCTGCGGCGAGCCCCACCGTGAGACCAAGGGGACCGCGCTCCGGCAGGGTGATGAAGGTCACAAGCCCGGTACCGGCGGCAAGCGCGAGGATTCCTGCCTTCGCCTGCCACGAGGCACGGTCGAGCGTCGGGCGGTTGTCATTCCGCACGACCGGGCCGGCACGAAACATCGTCAAGGACCAACTCCGGACTGAACTCACTTGAGGACCGCCCATTACAGCCGCGTGCTGGTAACCAAAGGCTTAATGCGCGGCTCGCATCGGCACGGGCGCTGAAGCTTTGTTAAGCGTGGCGGGGCGGTTCCAAGAGGCGCCCGGAGCGCCATCTGCACGTGCGCCGTGCGTGGCACAGCACGCTCCCGCCCGCTGAAGCCGTCGATTGGCCGGGTTCGCCGCTATTTACCTTGACCACCGCATCTTCTAAAGCTCACGGCATCCCGTCCGAGGGGTTGAAACGCGGGGTCCAGTGAGTTCTACGCTTCGCATATTGCATTGCCTGCGCGCGCCCGCCGGGGGCCTCTTCCGGCATGTCCACGACCTCGCTCTGGGCCAAGTCCAGCTCGGGGCTGAAGTCGGTATCGTGTGCGATGCCCAGACCGAAGGCGATCCGGTCGCGCTCGGGCGCCTTGCCGATAATTGCGTGCTCGGGCTCACGCGCATTCCCATGCCCCACAATGTCGGCGTGGGCGACTGGCGCGCGACGGGGCGCATCGCCCGCCTCGCCGCCAAGCTCAACATCGACGTCCTTCACGGTCACGGCGCCAAAGGCGGGGCCTATGCCCGGCTTGCCGGCCGCAAGCTGAAGCGCAAAGGCAAGAAAGTGAAGGCGATCTACACGCCGCATGGCGGGAGCCTGCATTATTCGCCCTCGCAGCTTATGAGCCGGGTCTATCTCCGCGCCGAGCGCAAGATGCTGCCGATGACCGACGGCCTCCTGTTCGAGAGCTACTTCGCCGCGCATCGTTATGTCGAATTGGTGGGGCAGCCCCACTGCCCGGCGCGGATCGTGCCGAACGGGCTTCACCGCCACGAGTTCTACGATCCGATGCTGGCCGACGATGCGGTCGATTTCGTTTTCGTCGGCGAACTGAAGTCGGTGAAGGGCGTCGATATCCTGCTCGCGGCGCTCGCCGCGCATCAGGCGATTTTTCCCGGGCGCGCGCTGATCGTCGGCAGCGGGCCCGACGAGGCGCGGCTCAGGCGGCTCGCCCGCAAGCTCGGCCTCAACAGCCGCGTCGCTTTCTCCGGGGCGCAATCGGCGCGAAGCGCGTTCGCCCGCGCCCGCTGCGTCGTGGTGCCGTCGCGTGCGGAATCGTTCCCCTATATCGTGCTCGAAGCCGCCGCGGCGCAGATGCCCTTGATCGCGACGAATGTCGGCGGCATCCCCGAGATCGTCGGCAACGTCGATATGCCGCTGATCCCGGCCGGCGACGTCGAAGCGCTCGCGGGTCAGCTTCGGGCGTTCCTCGCCACCCCCAAGGCCTTCCTCGATCGCGCCGCCGCCTTGCAACAGATCGTCGCCGAACGGTTCAGCGTCGAGCACATGACCCACGAGGTCGTCGATTTCTATATCTCGGAGGTCGGCGCGGGCGTGTCCTGACAGCCCACAGCGAAATCACACGCTCATTTGCGGGACACGCTGGGGCACATCGAGCTCCGCTTCAGTGTTCGCAACGACGTGCTCCACTGTAACGCCGGGAGCGGTCTCGACCAAAGTTGCCCGGCCGCGCGGAAAAGCGATCACCGCGAGCTCTGTGACCACGAGATCCACCGGCCGCAGCGAGGTGAGCGGCAGGGTGCATTGCTTGACGATCTTCGGCTTGCCCTTGGCCGTGTGCTGCATGGCCACGACGACCCGCTTCGCTCCCGAGACGAGGTCCATCGCGCCGCCCATGCCCGGAACCATCTTGCCGGGGATGGTCCAGTTTGCGAGGCATCCCTGTGCGTCGACCTGGAGGCCGCCGAGAACGGTCATGTCGAGATGGCCACCGCGAATGAGGCCGAAGGACATGGCGCTGTCGAAGGTGCTTGCGCCCGGGAGCGCGCTCACCGGGCCCCCGGCCGCGTCGGTCAGCGTCGGGTGCGCCATGCCTTCCTCGGGAATGGGGCCGGTGCCGATCAGCCCGTTCTCCGACTGGAAGAAGACGTCTACGTCCTTCGGCACATGGCTCGCGACGAGCGTCGGAATGCCGATGCCGAGGTTGACCAGCATCCCCTTCTTGAGCTCCTGGGCGATGCGCTTGGCGATAATCGCTTGTGCATCCATCGGCGCTACTCGTTGGCTACAAGGTAGTCGACCACCGGCGCGGGGGTCACGACGTGATCGGGTGCGATCACGCCCACCGGCACGATGTGCTCCGCCGTGACGATGACTTTGTCCGCCGCCATCGCCATCACCGGATTGAAATTGCGCGCCGTCAGGGCATAAGACAGGTTGCCGATGTAATCGGCGAGGAACGCGTGCACGAGGGCGAAATTGGCGCGCAACGCCGTCTCGAGAAGATAGTTCGTTCCGTCCACCTCGATCTTGCGTTTGTTCTCCTCGACCACGGTGCCGACCCCTGTCGGCGTCAGGATTCCGCCGAGCCCGAAGCCGCCGGCCCGGATGCGCTCGACGAGCGTGCCCTGCGGCACGAGTTCGACCGCCATCTTGCCGGCGATCATCTGTTGTTGGGTTTCCGGGTTGAGGCCGATGTGGCTCGCTATCGTCCTGCCAACCAGGCCGGCGCTCACCAACTTGCCGATGCCTCTGCCGGGCATGGCCGTGTCGTTGGCGATGACGGTCAGATTGCGCTTTCCCTGGCGCACGAGTTCATCGATGAGACGCTCCGGCGTCCCCACCGCCATGAACCCGCCGACCATCAGGGTCGCGCCATCGGGAATGAGCGCGACGGCATCCTGGAGGTCGATCGTTTTCATGGTGCGCGGCTTCCGATCTACGGTGCGGCAGGGCGCTGGAAGCAAGTCAACCGCAGTCTACGCGTCCGATGTGACACTCGTTCCGCGACAGCGTGTCCCATCGCGAGCGACGCCGCCGCCTCGATCACCGGCGCCGCAAATCACCGTGGACGGCGGCGGGACCGCGCATTGAACGATCGCCGATTCCCGTCCGAAAGCGAGCACGGCCGCCAATTTCCGTTGATATCCAAGGGGCTCGGCGCGACTGCCGTTCGGGCGCCATCTTATTGCCGCGAAATCGATCCGCCCTGCTGCTAAGTCTTGGACCTTGTGAGGGAATCCAAAGTCCAGGTCTTCATGGGGCAACCCAAAAAGCTCACGTCCGAGGTTATTGGCTTGAGCGCGAAATATCCGGCCGGCGTTCTGGAGAATCCGGAGCCGATCGCGCAACGGTTTGCGCCTTCCTCAGACTTGCGCCGCGCAGCCCGGCGTGCCGCCGATCCGGTGCGCGCGCCACGGTCGGCGGCGGCGCGGTTCGCAACGCATGAGCGCGTGCCGCCGGCGGGACAGTTCACGCGCCGGACGCGCTGGCTGATCGCGGGCCTCCTGTCTGCCGCATGGGTTCCGTGCGTCATTCTCGGCGCCATGTGGTTCGGCCCGACGGGGATGGCGCCGCCGGCAGCACAAACGCCAGAGCCCCGACCTGTCGCTCCGCTCGCCGTCCTCACGACCTCCGCGAGAATCGAAGCCAAGGCCGGCGACACGGTCGGCTTTCCGATTGCGCTCGATGGCACCGACGGCGTACCCGCCCGCAGCGTCATCTCCATCGAGGGCCTGCCGCGCGCCAGCAATCTCACCGAAGGCCGCCCCTTCGGCGAAAGCGATTGGGTGTTGAAACCTGATCAGATCGGCGATTTGCAGATCGCTCTGCCTCCGAGCACGACAATCGGCGAGTTCAAGCTTGCCGTCGCTCTTGTCGGTCCTGACGAAACCGTTCTTGCCAGGGCTGAAACGATCCTCACGGTAGCGCCCGCCCCTGCCCCGTCGGAGCCGGTGTTGGCCGGGGGCATCGACGACGCGCCGGCTCTGCCTGGCAGCGAGGAAGCCGCGGTGGATACCGGAAGCGGCGGCGAGACACAGCCTGAGCCGGCGACCGAGACGGCAGAAACGGCAACGGCCACAGCGACGGACGTTACATCGGCGGGTGGCGAGCAAAGGCAAACGGCGGTCGCGTCCGCTTCTGGAGCTCAGCCGAGCATGCTGGGGCAAGCCGAAGCGGAGGAGAGCGCGCTTCCGACCGTTCAACCGGCAGTCGCCGTCAACATGCGGGAAGCGCCGAAATCGTCATCGCCGGTCCTCGCCGTGGTCGGCAAGGGCATCGAGCTTCAGGTTCTCGACCGAAAACGCGGATGGGTCAAAGTCACCGACCCCGAGAGCGGCAAGGAGGGCTGGATTTATAGCGGCCTCCTTGCCGGCGAAGCGAAGACGAATAACCGCATCAGACGCGCGGCACCCAGTTCGAGTTCCGAGTCGAGTTCGGACTCGTTCTGGGGCAGAGTGGGACGCTGGCTTACGCCGGGCTAGGTGCGGTGCGGTGCGCTGCAAGTTCCAATCCAACTTCGATCGTGGCAGGCTTAGGCGATGCGACCTCTGCGCTACTCAACGTCACTTTGGACGGGTGCTGCGATCATCGTGCAATTCCCGCGGACGAAGAGTTGCATCGTCACGCGGCCGAGACCCTCGACCAAGCCGATGCTCTGCTCTTTGGGCGGGTGACCTACGAAATGATGGAGGCAGCGTTCCGGCCGTCGGCGCAGACGGGAACGCAGCCCGATTGGACGGACCCCTTCGCCCGGACGATCGACGCGGCCAAGAAGTACGTCGTGTCGAGCAGGTTGGATCGTGTCGATTGGAACGCGGAGCTCGTGCGCGGGGATATCAGGAGCGCCGTTGAAGAGCTCAAGCGGGAGCCGGGTAAGGGACTGTTCGTGGGAGGCGTGAAGCTTCCGCTCGCCTTGGCGGAGCTCGGATTGATCGACGAGTACGAGTTTGTGGTGCACCCCAGGCTCGCGGGCCACGGGCCGACATTGTTCGCAGGGCTATCCAAGCCTATCGCCTTGAGGCCCGTGAGCCGGCGTGAACTCGACTCCGGCGCGGTGGTAATGCGGTATGAGGTTCGAACGTAGCCGTCGGGCTTGTTAGCCCCAGTCCGCCACGCACGCAGCGCTCGTCAGATCAGAAAGTGCTCTTCCATCCATAACAGGCCGGGCGCGTTGGCCTTGGTCACGACCGGGCCGTTGGTCACGACATGTTTGGGGATCGCTCCCGGTTCCTCGCCGGTCTTCTCGCCGGATACGGCGGCCACGCCGGCAACGATCGCTCCGCCGTGAATGAGGCAAGAGGGGTTGCGCACGGTCGCCGCCATTCGTCCATCCGCGACCGCCTGAAGCGCCGGCGGCATGCCGTCGCAACCGCCGATCTTGATGCCGGTGCGGCCGCGGGCCTTCATCACGTCGTAAGCGGCAAGCGCCATGTCGTCATTGTGAAAATAGGCGGCGTCGATCTTGGGGAATTTGGTCAGCAGTGCTTGCCAAATGCTCGCGACATTGGCCACGCTCCAGTCGGCGTGCGCTGTGTCCACCACCTCCACCCTGGGATATTTCTTGACGACGCTGTCGAAGCCGCGGGCTCGCCCTTGCGCTCCGGTGTGGCCGGATGCGCCTTGCGTCATGACGACGATCCCCTCGCCTCCAATCTGATCCATCAGCACCTGCGTCACGGCCGCGCCCATGAACTCGTTGTCGGGCGCAAGGAAGCTATGAACGTCGATCTCCTCGAGAGGCGCGATCAGCGTGTCCATGTCGATGACCGGCACGCCCGCTTCGATCAACTTGTCGACCGGCGGCTTCAGCGTGCCGATACTGAACGGCTGGATGGCGACGAAGTCCCATTTCTGCTTCGTCATGTCTTCGATTGCAGCAAGCTGCTTGGCGTCCGAGAGCGCGCCGTCGAACCAGGTCACCTCGACGTTGAAGAGCTTGCCCCAATACTCGGCTGCCTGCTTGCCTTGCGCGCACCAG
>DATEMT010000163.1:0-9296 GCA_035275445.1 Methyloceanibacter sp.
CGCAAAGCATAAGACCGCATATCGGAAGCTTTTTTCGCTTGCCGCCCGCCGGCGCAGATCGTCGTCGCGGGCCAGAGCAAAAATCGCTGCGTGCCTCGGGAACTTTCTTGTCGCGGCGCGCGTAGTTGCGGGTGAAACGGGGGAAGTGTGTTGCGTTCGGTTTGCGTTGGCCTCGTTCTCGCGGCGTTCTTCGCGAGCGGGCCGGTCCACAGTGCCGAGACGGATGCCGCGCGCCACGGGGACGCCCCCCTTGGCTTGATCGCGGGTTCGGTCGCCGGCTCCGAGACCGTGCTCGCGGCCGATATGGCGAGCCTCTTCCCTCCAAGCGATCTCAGCATTCTTCCCATCCTGGGCGACGCCGGCGCGGGCAACCTCGCCCGTCTCGACGCGCTTACGGTCGATCTCGCTTTCGTCTCGACCGAGGTTTTGACCGAAGCCGCGGCCAAGGACGCGACCCTGCACGAGCGTCTTGAACTCGTGACGCGGCTTGCGCCGCAGGAGGTCCATGTCCTCGCCCGCGCCGATATCGGCAGGCTTGCCGACCTTGCGGGACGCGAGGTGAATTTCGGTCCGCCCGGCTCGGCGTCCGCGATCACGGCGGCCGCGCTGTTCAAGGCGCTGCAAATCGATGTCGCCTCATCGAGCCTCGACTTCGCTGCCGCGATCGAGCGCCTGAAATCCGGTGCGATCTCGGCCGTGGTCTTTGTCGGCGGCAAGCCCTCGCCGGTAATCGGCGCCGTTCCGCCAAATTCCGGCATTCATCTTTTGCCCGTCTCGTTCAGCGAGACGCTCGCCGCCAATTATCTGCCGACAAGGTTTGCGGCGGCGGACTATCCCAATCTCATCGAATCCGGCAGCGAAGTTCCGACCGTCGCGACCGGTCTCGTGCTGCTCGCGGTGACGTCCGATCAAGAGTCCGGCGCCGCCGCGCGCATCGCCCGTTTCGTCGACACCGTGTTCCCGCGCTTCGCCGAACTCCAGGCGGAAGGGCATCATCCCAAATGGCGCGAGGTCAATCTCGCAGCATCGCTGCCGGGCTTCAAGCGCAACGCGGCCGCGGCGTCATGGCTGCTTGGCGAGCAAGACCCCCCGAAGAAAGGGCCCGCGATGGCCAAGGCCGATGCAAGCCAGGGACCTCGGCTTGCGGGGGCCGCGTCTATGAGCAACGAACAAAAGGAATCGCTGTTCGAGCGCTTTATCGAATGGCAGCGAGGCACCGAACGCTGATGTGCCGCAAGAGAGGGATTGGAAGACGACTATCGGTAGTTCTGACGACCGGCGTGCTCGAAAGGTGCGAGCGCGTCTTGACGGGGGAAACCGGGGCGTGGCTCGCGCGGGGGCGCGGGCAAAAGAGGGAGTTGCGTCTATGACGACTTACACGCCGCCCGTGCCGGAAGACCTCAATTGGCATCCGGTCTACCGCGCCAACACGCTGTTGCGCGAGGCCTTGCAGAGCGCGACCCAGTCGCTTGAGTCGCTCGAGACGCATTACAGCGTCGAGCAGCTTTCGAATGCGATCGAGAACGTGCTGCAAGGACCGGTGCAGATCACCTATCCGAGGCCGCTCGCAATGCGCCTCGACAATTTGCACGTCGAGGAGAAGAGGATACCGGGCTTGGCGGCGTTCATGCGCCCCATCCACCATGCCCCGGGCGCGCCGGCCACGAGCGCCCGCAATGACCGCGAGAACACCTCGGCCGAACCCGAATCTGACGATTTTTCGCACGAAGGGTGGGACGATGCCGAGCTTGCCCTCGACGCGACCCCACCGCTCAGGGCCGATTTTCCGCTCGACCCCGCGCTTCGGCCCCGCGAAGTCCACATGCAGACGCTGATGGACGAGTTCCAACATCGCCAGCGCTCCGCGAGCTTGCTGGTCGCGGTCTCGGTCGCAACAGCCGTCGTGCTTGCGGTCGGAGGCTTCGTGCTTGCCGCGAGCCTCGCGAGCCCCGCCGGCGCCGGTCCGCTCGAGGTTCCCCGCTCCACCTCGATCGCCTGGTCGAAACCGGCCGTTGCCGCGCCCGCCGAAGCCGAGGCCAATCGGGCCGCCAAAAGCGAGCCGCTTGCCCCTCCCGCGCAGACCGGCGCAACGCCGTCTCCGTCGCGGCAAGTCATCCTTGCCGCAAGCGGACGGCAAATCGCGCTTGGCCCGCTGCTGGCACCCAGTCTTGCCCGCTACCTGATGATCCGCGGGCTGCCGCCTGAGGCCACGCTCTCGGCGGGACGCCAAAGCGGGGGCGGTGCTTGGCTGGTGAAGGGCGAACACGTTCCCGGCCTCACGCTTACGCTCGGCGCGGCCCCGTCCGGCGATTATCCCGTCGAGGTCTATGTCTTGGAGACGGGCGACGGGCCGCAGGCGCGGCGAAGTTTCCTGTTGCGGGTAGCGCCGTCCGATCGCGCCACTATCGCCGCTCCGGCCGCGACCCCGGCCAGTCCGAGTGTGGCTGCCGCCGAGGAGCCAGCCGTTCCGACAGGCTTGCTGCGCGACAGGGCCATGCAGCTTCTCGGCGAAGGCGACATCGCCGCCGCGCGCATGCTTCTGCTTCACCTCGCCGAGCGAGGCAACGGCGAAGCCGCCTACGATCTCGCCCGCACCTTCGATCGCGAGATGCTGGCTGAGCTCGGCGCCAAGGGTGTGGACGGCGACACGGCACGTGCCCGCGGCTGGTACGAGCGCGCCTCGCAGGACGGCAACGAAAAAGCGGCCGAACGTTTGAAGATCCTCGCTAGTCTTACCGGAGCAAATCCCGCCGACTAGCAAGAGGAGGGCCGCAACTGCTCAACCGAAGGGTAACCTGTCGGGGGGAGTAGAAGGGCGGTTGCGGCCCACTCGTTTCAGATGAGGTCGCGGCGCCGCAATTCCGCCAGCACGGTCTCGACGAGGGTCTCGGGCTGCGACCTGCTGGTGTCGAGTCTGAGCTCCGCCCGTTCCGGCGGCTCGTAACCGGAGTCGATGCCGGTGAAATTGGCGATCAGCCCGGCACGCGCCTTGACATAGAGACCCTTGGGGTCGCGCGCCTCGCACACTTCAAGCGGCGTATCGACGAAAATCTCGATGAATTCGCCCGCGTCGAACAGGTCGCGGGCCATGCGCCGCTCCGAGCGGAAGGGCGAGATGAACGACACCATGACGATGAGGCCGGCATCGACGAACAGCCGCGCCGCTTCGGCCACGCGGCGAATATTCTCGACCCGGTCGGCGTCGGTGAAGCCGAGATCCTTGTTGAGGCCGTGCCGGACATTGTCGCCGTCGAGCAGATAGGTGTGCCGCCCCATCGCGTGCAGTCGCTTCTCGAGCGCGTTGGCGATGGTCGATTTGCCCGCCCCCGACAATCCGGTGAACCACAGCACGCAAGGCTTCTGCTCCTTGAGGACGGCCCGCGCGGACTTGTCGATCGAAAGCTCCTGCCAGCGCAAATTGGTGGCGCGGCGCAAGCCGAACTCGATCATTCCCGCAGCGACGGTGGCGTTGGTGAAGCGGTCGATCAGGATGAACGAGCCGGTGTCGATGTTCTCGGCGTAAGGGTCGAACGCGAGCGGCTTCGCGGTATTGAGATTGCAGGACCCGACCTCGTTGATATCGAGCGTCTTGCCCGCAACGTGATCGAGATTGTCCACATTGAGCTTGAATTTGAGGTTGAGGACGCTGGCCGTCGTGGTCTGGTTCCCCGATTTCAGCGTGTAGGCGCGCCCCGGCAGCATCGGTTCCTCGTCGAACCAGATGATGCGCGCCGCCATCTGATCGGCGACCGAAGGCGCGTTCTCCGTCGTCGCGATCACGTCGCCGCGGCTGACATCGACCTCCTCGGCGAAGGTGAGCGTCACCGCGTCGCCCTCGATCGCCGCCTCGCGGTCGCCGTCGGCGGTGACGATGCGCGCCACATGCGCTCGCTTGCCTGACGGGTAGATCACGACCTCTTCGCCGCGCTCGACCTTGCCGCTGGCGACGGTCCCGGCATAGCCGCGGAAATCGAGATGCGGCCGGTTCACCCATTGCACCGGAAAGCGGAACGGCCGGGCGGCTGGCTTGCCGGCGACGTCCACCGTCTCGAGATGCCCGAGCAGCGTCGGCCCGTGATACCAGTGCATATGCGCGCTTGGCGCCACGACGTTGTCGCCCTTGAGCGCCGACACCGGAATCGCGGTGACTTGGTCGAAGCCGAGTTGCTCGGCGAACTCGGCGAACTCCCCCGCGATCGCCTCGAAGCGCGCCTGATCGAAATCGACGAGATCCATCTTGTTTACGGCGAGCGCGACCTTGGCGATGCCGAGCAGCGAAAGGATACAGGCGTGACGCCGCGTCTGGGTGAGGATGCCGCCGCGGGCATCGACCAACAGCACGGCGAAGTCGCAATTCGACGCGCCGGTCGCCATGTTGCGCGTGTACTGCACGTGACCCGGCGTATCGGCGACGATGAACTTCCGGCGCGGCGTCGAGAAATAGCGATAGGCGACGTCGATGGTGATCTTCTGCTCGCGCTCGGCCTGCAACCCGTCGATCAGAAGCGCAAGGTCGAGCGGCCCCGCCCGTCCCGCGCCCGGCCGGCGCTGGCCGTGCTCCGCCGCCTGAATCTGGTCCTCGAACACGAGATGCGAATCGTAAAGGAGCCGGCCGATCAGCGTGCTCTTGCCGTCATCGACGCTGCCGCAAGTGAGGAAGCGCAACAGGCCGCGATCCTCCTCGGCCGCGATCCGGGCCGCGATCTTGGCGCGCGCCTCCCCCTCCGCGCTGCCGCCGACGACGCTCAGCCGCACCATCAGAAATAGCCCTCCTGTTTCTTCTTCTCCATCGACGCGGCTTGATCGTGGTCGATGACGCGGCCCTGGCGCTCCGAATAGCGCGTGGCGATCAGCTCTTCGATGATCTCCGGGACCGACGCCGCCTCGGAGCGCATCGCGCCGGTCAGCGGGTAGCAGCCGAGCGTACGGAAACGCACCCGCGCCATCTCGGGCTTCTCGCCGGGGTCGAGCGGGAGCCGCTCGTCGTCGACCATGATGAGCGCACCGCCGCGTTCGACCACGGGGCGATCGGCGGCGAAATAGAGCGGAACCACCGCAATTTCCTCGAGATAGATGTAGGTCCACACATCGAGCTCGGTCCAATTCGACAGCGGGAACACGCGCATGCTCTCGCCGGGCCCGACCTTGGTGTTGGCGATATGCCAAAGCTCCGGCCGCTGGCGCTTGGGATCCCAGGTCTGCGCCGCGTTGCGGAACGAGAAGACGCGTTCCTTCGCCCGCGACTTCTCCTCGTCGCGCCGCGCCCCGCCGAAGGCGGCGTCGTATCCGTGGGCGGCAAGCGTCTGCTTGAGCGCCTCGGTCTTCATGATGTCGGTATAGAGCGCGCTGCCATGGGTGATGGGCGAAATGCCGTCCTTGACGCCCTGCTCGTTGGTATGGACGAGAAGATCGACCCCGAGCCGGCGCGTCTCGCGGTCGCGAAAAGCGATCATCTCGCGGAACTTCCACGTCGTGTCGATATGGAGCAGCGGAAACGGCGGCTTGCCCGGGTAGAAGGCCTTCAGCGCCAGATGCAGCATCACCGAGGAATCCTTGCCGATCGAGTAGAGCATCACCGGGTGGCGGAACTCGGCCGCGACCTCGCGCATGATATGGATGCTCTCCGCCTCGAGCTGGCGAAGATAGGTGGAGAGACGCTGCTTCACGGCTTGGTTCTCAGGCGAACGACGTGGTCGTCGGAGCGCGTCGGCGGCTCTTCGGGCGCGCTTGCCTTGGGGCTCTGCCCCTTTGCCGCCTTCGCCGCCTTGCGCTCGTCGGCGCGATAGCGATAGGCGGAAAACGGGATCACGGCGATATAGACCACCGAGCCGACCGCGAGCGTCGCCGCAGGGTAGGTCAGGAGCACGGCCATGAAGGCCGCCGCCAGCACGAAGACGGGCGGCACATATTCGCGCGGGATCTTCTGCCCGATCAGCTTGCCGGAAAAGGTCGGCACCTTGCTCACCATGAGGAGCGCGACGGCGAGCGTATAGACGAGGACGAGCGGCGTGAGGCGCGGCACGTGCAGCCCGAGGTCCTGGACGTAAATGGGCAACAACAGAATGATCGCCGCCGCTGGCGCCGGAATGCCGACGAAATAATTGCTCTTCCACGCCGGCGTGTCGGTGGCGTCGAGCGAGACGTTGAAGCGCGCGAGCCGAAGCGCCGAGCACACGGCGAAGACGAGGACGGCGATCCAGCCGAGGCTATGCAGATCGTCGAGCGCCCAGTTGAACATGATGATGGCGGGCGCGACGCCGAAATTGACGAAATCGGCGAGGCTGTCGAGCTCGGCGCCGAATCGCGACGAGGCCTTGAGCAGGCGCGCGACGCGCCCGTCGATGCCGTCGAGCAGGGCCGCGAACACGAGCGCCGCCACCGCCAGATCCCAGCGATGCTCGATGCCCATGCGGATCGCGGTCAAGCCGGCGCAGAGCCCGATCAGAGTGAAGATGCTCGGGATCAGCACCCGGACCGGTACTTGGCCGCGTGCGAAGGCGATCGGCCGCCGCCTGCGTTCGTCGCGTTCGGGATCGAAAGGAGGAAACATGATCTCAGGCCTCCGGAGCGCTTGAGTCTAGCATGGAACGCGCAGCGCGCACCTCATCGGCGGGTTCGACCTCCGCGAGCACCGTCTCGCCGCCGATCGCCGTCTGACCGGCTTCGACGCAGAGTTTGGCGCCTTTCGACAGATAAACATCGACCCGGCTGCCGAAGCGGATGAGGCCGATGCGCTCGCCTCTCGTCACGCTACTCCCCTCGCCCACGAATGTCACGATGCGCCGGGCAATCAGTCCGGCGATCAGCACAATCCCGACCCTCTCGCCGTCCGGCGCATCGATGACAAGCGCGTGGCGCTCGTTCTCTTCGCTCGACTTGTCGAGTTCGGCATTGAGGAAGGCGCCCGGCGTGTAGGTGCTCCCGACAATGCGTCCGCCGATCGGCGCGCGGACGATATGCACGTCGAAGACGGAGAGGAACACCGAAACGCGGGTGAGCGGCTCGCTGCCGAGCCGAAGCTCGCGCTGCGGGACGGCCGCGCCCGATGCGGTGATCTTGCCGTCGGCGCCGCTCACGATGAGGCCGGCGCGCATGGGCGTCACCCGGGACGGATCGCGGAAGAAATAGGCGCAATAGGCCGTGGCGATGGCGCCCAGCCAGCCGAGCGGCGGGGCGAGCGCAAATAGAATGAGCGTCGCGACGGCGGCGGCCGCGACGAACTTGAATCCGTCGGCGTGCACCGGGACGAATGCGCCGAGGATCGAGTCGAGCAGGCTGTGGGGCGTGTTCATGCGGTTACGGGGGCGGCCTTATGTCGAGGCGAGCGCCTCGTCCTCCAGGCGCTCGGCCGCGCGCGAATCTTGCACTGCGTCCTCTTCGAGCGCATGCGCAAGCCGCTCGCGCGCCTCGTCCGCCTCGCGCTGGCGCGCCCACAGGCTCGCATAAAGGCCGCCCTTGGCCAGAAGCTCGGGATGCGTGCCATGCTCGACGATCTCGCCGCGATCGAGCACGATGATGTTGTCGGCATGCACGACGGTCGAGAGGCGATGGGCGATGACGAGGCTCGTGCGCTCGCGGGCCACGCGCTCGAGCGCGTCCTGAATCTCGCGCTCGGTATGGCTGTCGAGCGCCGAGGTTGCTTCGTCGAGCATGAGGATGGGCGGCGCCTTGAGGATGGTGCGGGCGATCGCCACGCGCTGCTTCTCGCCGCCGGAGAGTTTCAAGCCGCGCTCGCCGACGAGCGAATCGTAGCCGAGCGGCAGCGTCATGATGAAGTCGTCGATCTGGGCGAGACGCGCGGCGTCCCGCACCTCGGCCGTGGTCGCATCGGGCTTGCCGTACCGAATGTTGTACTCGATCGTGTCGTTGAAGAGCACGGTGTCCTGCGGCACCATGCCGATGGCGCGCCTGAGCGAGCTTTGCGTCACGTTGCCGATGTTCTGGCCGTCGATCAGCACTTTCCCCCGCGTCAGCTCGTAGAAGCGGAACAGGATGCGCGAAATGGTGGACTTGCCCGCGCCCGACGGTCCGACGATGGCGACCATCTTGCCCGCCGGCACCGTAAAGCTCACGTTCTTCAGGATCGGGCGCTCGGGATCGTAGGCGAAACTCACGTTCTCGAACTTGATATCGCCCTTGTCGACCCGGAGCGGCTTCGCGCCCGGCCGATCGAGGATCTCCGCCGGCTCGTGCAGCAGCGCGAACATGGTCTCGATGTCGATCAGCCCCTGCTTGATCTCGCGATAGACCATGCCCATGAAATTGAGCGGCACGTAGAGCTGGATCAGGATGGCGTTGATCATGACGAAGCCGCCGACCGTGAGCGCCCCGCGCGACACGTCGCGCGCCGCGAGCAGCATGCAGATCACCGTTCCGAGCGAGAAGATCACCGCCTGGCCCGAATTGAGCACGCCGAGCGAGGTATAGGTGCGGATCGCCGCCCGCTCATAGCGCGCCATGGAAGAATCGAACCGCCGTGCCTCGAGCTCCTCGTTGCCGAAATATTTCACCGTCTCGTAGTTGAGCAGGCTGTCCACCGCCTTCGAATGCGCCTCGGTGTCGGATTCGTTCATGTCGCGGCGGATGGCGATGCGCCGCTCGCTCGCCCAGAAGGTGAAGCCGACATAGAGCGCAACGGTGGCGAGCACCACGACGACATAGATCGAGCCGAAATAATAACCGACCAGGCCCGCGATCATGAGGAGCTCGACCGCGGTCGGGATCGAGTTCAACACCGCCATGCGCACGATGGTGTCCACGCCCGCGACGCCGCGCTCGATGACGCGGTTCAAGCCGCCGGTGCGCCGCTCCAGGTGAAAGCGCAATGAGAGCTCATGCAGATGGCGGAAGGTGCGGTTGGCGAGCTGGCGTACGGCGTTCTGCGCGACGACGGTGAACCACACGTCGCGAAGCTGGGCGAACAGCACCATCAGCACCCGCCCCACGCCGTAGGCGACGATGAGCATGGCGGGCACGGCGGCCAGCCCGAAGACCGAAACTCCGGCGGCGCCCGCGCCGCTCGCGCTTCCGGTGAGAGCATCGACCACCGTCTTGTAGGCGATCGGCACCGCGAGCGTGATGATCTTGGCGACGACGAGCGCGCCGAGCGCGAACATGACGCGCGCGCGCAAGTCCGGACGGTTGGCCGGCCAGATATAGGGGAGAAGCTCGCGGAGCACGCTCCAATGCCCCGCCCGGGCCTCGAGCACGGCGTCGCTTCTCGATCGCGGTAGCCGGTCTTGCATCAGTCCGTTTCTATCAGCGCGCACGTCGCGCGGCAAAAAAGGGCAGCGACC
>DATEMT010000164.1:0-5688 GCA_035275445.1 Methyloceanibacter sp.
AGAGACCCGGCCGCATGAGCGCGCCTTGAGCGCGCCGTCATCGTTCCCGGACTTGCACCTCCGGCGGGTCCGAGACACAATGTCGCAGTCACGGGGCGGAGTTCCCGGACTGGAGGAAATGCGTATGAACGTTGCAGCAATCCTTAAAGAGAAGGGCCGGGGCGTCTTCACGACCGCACCCGACACGTCGCTGCTCGAAATCACCAAGCTGCTCGGAATGCACCGGATCGGCTGCATTGTCGTCACGAGCGCGGACGGAAAGGTCTCCGGGATCGTCTCGGAGCGTGACGTCGTCCGCGAAATTTCGCGTGCCGGCGCGTCCGTGCTCACAGAGCCGGTCGAACGGTGCATGACCAAATCCGTGGTGACCTGCCGCGAGGCCGACACCATCGACCATCTCATGGCGCAGATGACGGCGCACCGGTTCCGTCACATGCCCGTGGTCGAGAAAGGCCGGCTGATCGGCCTCGTCTCGATCGGCGACGTGGTCAGAATGCGGATTGCCGAAGCGGAGATGGAAGCGGCGGCGATGCGGGAATATATCGCGACCGGCTAGGTAACGGTCAGTTTGCGAGCGACCGCACCGCGGCCTTGATCTCGTCGATCTGCTTCTCGGCGGCCTTGGTGCCGATTTCGATCGCTTCGAAGGCGCGATGAAACTCGAACAGCCCGATCGGGCCGGTCTTCGGCACGATGGTGATATCGGGCGGGTCGCCGGCGAGCCGCGACCTCGCGATGCGGTCTTGCGTGATGTTGATCGCGTCCATCATCACCGCCGAAATCCCGGGCGCGCCGTCGCTCCGGCCGAAAATCTGCCGGTGCAGCAAATGCACGGCCGCGCGGCCGTTGCTGCCGGGAAGAGCGGACTCCTCTGCGAGCGGAACCGGTTCGGACAGCATGCTGTGATCGTGGATGACGCCGCCCCGGCCGAAGGGGTCGCTGCTCAAATTGACGGCGATGACGATCCGGGCGCCAAGCGCGCGGCACACCGATACCGGGATCGGATTGACCAGCGCGCCGTCGATGAGCCAGCGGCCGTTGATCTGGACCGGGCGGAAGATGCCGGGCAGGGCGAAAGAGGCCCTAAGCGCATGCACCAGGCTCCCTTTGTTGAGCCAGACTTCGTGCCCAGTGCCGAGCTCGGTCGCGACCGCGACGAATTTCCGCTCGAGGCGTTCGATCTCGAAGTGCTGTAAATGCCGCTCGAGCCGTGCGCTCAAGCGCTGGCCCGAGATCAGGCCCGAGCCGCCGAAATTGAAGTCGAGAAAGTTGAACAGCCCGCGGCGCGTGAGGCCGAGGGCGAAGTCTTCGAGCGCATCGAGCGTGCCGGTGACGTAACAGGCGCCGGCCACTGCCCCGATCGACGTGCCGGCAACGATGTCGGGCATGAGCCCGGCCGAGATGAGGCTCTTGAGCACGCCGATATGGGCCCAGCCGCGGGCCGCGCCGCCGCCGAGCGCAAGGCCAATCGTTGGTCGTCCCGTGCTCACCATGGGGTCACAATCAAAGTCGCAAGGCTTGCTCCCGCGTGATCCGCCTTGCGAGCAAGACCGGGGAACAGTCTAGCTCGAACTCTTTAAGGTTCCCTTTGCGGCATGAGGATGACGGTAAACTGTCTCAGGGTCGAATTGCCGCTCGGCGTCCACGAAGCGCAAGGAGAGAGCGCCGAGATCGCCTGTGCCGACGGGAAGCGCGCGATAGAAGCACGACTTGCGACCGGTATGGCAGGCGGCCTCGGCGCCTGCCGTCTCGACCATGAGCCAGACGGCGTCCTGGTCGCAATCGGTGCGCATCTCGATCACGCGCTGCGTGTTGCCGCTCTCCTCGCCTTTGCGCCACAAGCGCCCGCGCGAGCGCGACCAGTAATGCGCCTCGCCGGTCTCGATGGTGCGGGCGAGCGCGTCGGCGTTCATATAGGCGAGCATCAGCACTTCGCCCGTCTTGGCCGAGGTTGTCACGACGGGGAGAAGGCCGTCCTTGTCGAAGCGCGGAGCGAAAACGGTTCCTTCCTCGCTCGCGGCCTCGCTCTCGGGAGGGGCGAAGGGGGCGTCGGTGCTCACCGCGTTATCCTTAAAGCGGCGCGTCAGCCGCGGCCGCGCTCGGTCGCGAGCATCATGAAACGCGCCTGCTGGGCCGGGTCTTCCTTGAAGATGCCGGTGAACTGCGTGGTGATGGTCGCGACGTCGGGCTTCTTCACCCCGCGGATCGACATGCATTGATGCACGGCCTCGATCATCACCGCCACGCCTTTGGGCTTCAGCGCCTTGTCGATGGTTTCGGCGATCTGGGCCGTCATGGTCTCCTGCGTCTGGAGGCGGCGCGCGAAAACCTCGACGACGCGGGCGAGCTTGGAGATGCCGACGACCCGGTCGGTCGGGAAGTAGGCGACGTGGGCCTTGCCGATGAAGGGGATCATGTGGTGTTCGCAATGGGAGTGAAGCTCGATGTCGCGGAGCATGACGATATCGTCGTAGCCGGCAACCTCGTCGAAGGTTCGCGACAGCACGTCGAGCGGATCCTCGCTATAGCCGGCAAAGAACTCGTCATAGGCCGCCGTGACCCGGCGCGGCGTCTCGCGCAGACCCTCGCGGTCGGGATCGTCGCCGGCATAGGCGATCAGGGTGCGCACGGCCTCTTCGGCTTCCTCGCGCGATGGGCGCACAATTCCGGCTTCGCGGCCGATTCCGCCTTGCGGCGCGGTCCGCAGCTTCTTAACGGTGGCGTCCATGAGACCTCGAAACTTCCTTACCTAAGCGAAATGTCCTCGCGTGCATATATAATGCAAGAGACAGGCCCGCAAGGCGAGCCTCCCGGCCGATTCGAGACAGGCAATGACGCTTCCCGAAGACATCTATAGCCAGCGCATCCTCGAACTTGCCGCCGCGCTGCCGCGGACGGCGAGGCTCTCCGAGCCGCAAGCCACGTCAACGGCTCATTCCAAGCTCTGCGGCTCGAGGGTCACGGTCGATCTTGCCATGACCGGCGAGGTGGTCAGCGACTATGGCCAAAACGTGAAAGCCTGTCTTCTGGGGCAGGCGGCCTCCTCGGTGATGGGGCGGGAGATCGTGGGCTCGAGCGCGGAGGAGTTGCGTCAAGTCGGCGCAACCATGCGCAGGATGCTGAAGGCGGGCGGCCCGCCGCCGCAGGGGCGATGGAGCGATCTCGCCGTTCTGGAACCGGTGCGGGACTACAAGGCCCGTCACGCCTCGACCCTGCTCGTTTTCGACGCGGTCGAGGAGGCGATCGCCAAGATCGAGGCGAGCCGCAAGACGAGCGCGGGGCCCGCCCATGCCCAATCGGCGTGAGCGCGAGCCCGCATTGGCCGCCACCGATCAGGTGTCGGCGACCCGGCTCGGCCGCGCGGCGAAGGCGCCGCTCATAGGCCTCCTTGCCGCCTACCGCTACGCCGTGGCGCCGCTCCTCGGTGTCAATTGCCGCTATCTGCCCTCGTGCTCCGACTATGCGCGCGAAGCGATCGACCGGAACGGGGCATGGAAAGGCGGCTGGCTTACGTTTGCAAGGCTCTGCCGCTGCCACCCGTGGGGCCAGCACGGCTTCGATCCGGTGCCCGATCTCGGCAGCGAACGCCATCCTCTCGCGCCATGGCGCTATGGCAGGTGGCGCATTTACACCCGTGACGGCGCAAGCGATTCCCGGTAAAAGCCCGTATCCGACGAGAACGATCTCTTACCTGCGCCGGTACGCAGGAGTGAGAGGAGCAAGACGATGTCGCAAATCTCCCTGACATTTCCCGACGGTTCGTCCCGCGCCTTCGCGTCCGGCATCACCGGCCGCGACGTCGCCGAGTCGATCTCGAAGTCTCTCGCCAAGAAGGCGGTCGCGGTCCAGCTCGACGGCAAGGCCCGCGATCTCGCCCAGCCGATCAAGCACGACGCGCGCATCCGCATCCTGACGCGCGACGACCCCGAAGCGCTCGAACTCATTCGCCACGATGCCGCCCATGTCATGGCCGAGGCCGTTCAGGAGCTCTATCCCGGCACGCAAGTCACCATCGGCCCGGTGATCGAGAACGGCTTCTATTACGACTTCGCGCGCGCAGAGCCCTTCACCCCCGAGGATCTTCCCAAGATCGAGGCCAAGATGCGCGAGATCATCGCGCGCGATGCGGCCTTCACCTGCGAAGTGATCGATCGCAAGGCCGCCAAGAAACTGTTTCGCGACAAGGGCGAGACATTCAAGCTCGAACTGATCGACGCCATCCCCGAAGGCGACGAGATCAAGATCTACTCGCAAGAGAATTGGCTCGATCTCTGCCGCGGACCGCATATGACCTCGACGGGGAAGGTGGGCAAAGGCTTCAAGCTGCAGAAGATCGCGGGCGCGTATTGGCGCGGCGATTCCTCCAAGCCCATGCTCCAGCGCATCTACGGCACGGCGTGGGCGAGCGAGGAAGACCTCAAGGCCTATCTGCATCAGCTCGAAGAGGCCGAGAAGCGCGACCATCGGCGACTTGGGCGCGAGATGGACCTGTTCCATTTCCAGGAAGAGGCGCCGGGCGCGGTGTTCTGGCATGCGAAAGGCTGGGCGCTGTTCACGGCGCTGATCGCCTATATGCGCCGGCGCCAGGACGCCTGGGGCTATGTCGAGGTCAACTCGCCCGACATGATGGAGCGTACGCTGTGGGAACAGTCCGGCCATTGGGAGAAGTTCGGCGATCTCATGTACGTCACTCAGACGCCCGACGAGCGCATCTATGCCTGCAAACCGATGAACTGCCCCGGCCATGTGCAGATCTTCAAGCACGGTCTGAAAAGCTATCGCGACCTGCCCTTGCGCATCGCCGAGTTCGGCAAGGTGCATCGCTACGAGCCGTCGGGCGCCTTGCACGGACTCTTGCGCGTGCGCCATTTCACCCAAGACGACGCACATATCTTCTGCACCGAAGATCAGATCACCGAGGAATGCGTTCGGTTGAACCAGCAGCTATTGTCGATCTACCGCGATTTCGGTTTCACCGACGTGCGCATCAAATTCGCCGACAGGCCGGATAAGCGCGTCGGCGCCGACGCGGTGTGGGACAAGGCGGAAGCGGCGCTGAAGCGCGCAGTCGAGGCGGCCGGGCTCACTTATGACGTCAATCCGGGCGAGGGGGCGTTCTACGGGCCGAAGCTCGAATATGTCCTGCGCGACACGATCGGCCGCGAGTGGCAATGCGGCACGATCCAGGTCGATCTCAACCTGCCGGGACGGCTCGGCGCTTTCTATATCGGGCCCGACGGCGAGAAGACTCAGCCCGTGATGATCCACCGCGCCATGTTCGGATCGCTCGAGCGGTTCACCGGCATTCTCATCGAGCACTATGCCGGCCACCTACCGCTCTGGCTTGCGCCGATCCAAGCCGTGGTCGCCACCATCGTGTCGGAGGCCGACCCTTACGCCGAAGAGGTGCTCGAGGCGCTAAAAGCCGTTGGGCTCCGCGCCGAGGCCGATCTCCGCAACGAAAAGATCAACTACAAGGTGCGCGAGCATTCGCTCGCCAAGGTCCCGGTGCTGCTCGTGGTGGGGAAGCGCGAGGCGGAAGAGCGCACCGTATCGGTGCGCCGGCTCGGCAGCCAGGAGCAGCAGGTGATGACGCTCGACGCGGCGATCGAGATGCTGGTCGGCGAGGCCGTGCCGCCCGATCAGCGCGACGTTGCCAAGGCTGCGGCGTGAGAATAGCCCGCATTA
>DATEMT010000165.1:0-6020 GCA_035275445.1 Methyloceanibacter sp.
GGTGGCGGCGGCATGTTCAATTGGCTGTTCCGCTGATGGCGGCGTGCGACTGTCCGCGTCGCGGCACGCTTTTCCTGGCAAGCGTGCGCGACGCCGCCGAGGCCGAACTGGCGATCGGCGCCGGAGCCGACATTGTCGATCTCAAGGACCCGGAGGCGGGGGCGCTCGGCGCTCTTCCGCCCGCGACCATCGAGGCTTGCGTGAGAGCGATCGGCGGCCGCGTGCCGGTGAGCGCGACCGTTGGCGACCTGCCGCTCGAGGAGGCGCGTAGCCGCGCCGCGGTGCTCGCAACCGCCTCGCTCGGCGTCGACTACGTCAAGCTCGGCCTGTTTCCGGGGAGCGATGCCGAAGGCGCGCTGCAAGGACTAGCGCCGCTTTCGTCCCGCATCCGGCTGATCCTCGTTTTGTTTGCCGACGCTTTGCCGGAATTCGACGCCGTCGCGCTCGCGGGCCGGATCGGCGCCGCAGGAATCATGCTCGATACCATGGGCAAGACCGGCGTCTCGCTGCCTGAGCTTGTCGCGCCGGAACGGCTGCAGGCACTGATTGCGTCGGCACGGGCGCAAGGGCTCGCGATCGGTTTTGCCGGATCGCTCCGTGCGGGCGATGTGCCGGCGCTGCTTGCGCTCGACCCCGACCTTCTCGGCTTTCGTGGCGCCCTCTGTCGCGGCGGCAGGCGGGGCGGACCGCTCGATCCGGTGCTTCTCGCCGCTATCAGGGCCGCGATGCCGAAGGCAAGCGGCGCCAACCGCGAAGCGAACGTGCCCGATCTCGCCCGGCTCGCTTTGTGCTAGGGATTGGCCAAGAGCGTTTCGAGGAGTTCCGATCATGGCCGAGCCGAAATTGAGGCAAGTGGCGGCGCGCACGGCCCCCGACCAAGCGCGGGTGCCGGACCGCGTATTCATCCACGATCTCGTGCTCGATATCGAAATCGGGGTGCACCACTACGAGAAGGGTGCGACCCAGCGGGTCCGCTTCTCGGTCGATGTCGATCTGACGTCTGCCGCGCACGCGCTCGACGACGACATCGGCCGCACCTTCGACTACGACACCATCATCTCCGGCATCAAAGCCATCGTGGCCCGCGGGCATATCAACCTGGTCGAAACCGTCGCCGAGGACGTGGCGCGACATTGTCTTGCCCATCCGCGCGCGGCGCGCGTCGTGGTGAAGATCGAGAAGCTCGACAAGGAGCCGGGCGCCGTCGGCGTCGAAATCGTTCGCGCCAAGGAAAGCGTCTGACCATGCGGGAGCTCGCGCGCGCGCCGGCCTCGCTTGCGCCCGGCGCCGTCAAAAGAGAATTGGTCGTCGTCAAGCTTGGCGGCAGCGTGGTCCGCTCGGGCGAACTCGCCGCTTGGCTCGAAGCGATCGCATCGGCGCCTCAGGCGATCGTCGTGGTTCCGGGAGGAGGGGCCTTGGCCGATGAGGTGCGGAGCTGCCAGGCCGCGCTCGGCTTCGGCGACCGCGCCGCGCACCGCATGGCGCTCCTCGCCATGGATCAGCTCGCCTGGGCCGTGGCCGGCTTGCGGCAGGGTTTTGCCGTCGGCACGACCGAGGGCGAGCTTCGCGCCGTGCTCGACCGCGGCGAAGTGGCGGTGTGGGCCCCTTACGGCCTCGTCGCCGGGCGTGACGATATCGAAGAATCCTGGCGCCTCACCTCCGACAGTCTTGCGCTCTGGCTCGCAGGCAGGATCGGCGCCTCGCGTTGCTTCCTGGTGAAATCGGTCCGGCGCGAGGGAACGCGCGCTTGCGCCCGCGACCTCGCGCAAGCAGACATTGTCGATGCGGCCTTTCCCGCGATGGTGAAAGACGCGGGCGTTCCCGCCTTTCTGCTCGGCCGCGGCGACCAGAAGAGCTTCGCCGCCGCGCTCGCCGCCGAGGACGCGGGCGCAGGCGGCTGCGCCGCCGCAATCCTCTAAGCCGGAGCCAAGCCGCTTCGCGGCCGACCCTCACCACGATGAAGCGCCTTGTGGTTTCCGCGCCGAGACCGGGTTAGAACGGCGAGGTTGAACCGCGCGAGAGGCGCATGGCCGAGAGCATCCTGTTCCTGACCGGACATTTGGCGCGAGCCCGGCTCGAGGCGGTGCTCGGCGCCATGAAGGCAAGCTTCGACTGGAAGGTGTTCGATATCGGCGTCAAGGTGGCGGCGCTGATGACCGAGGACATCATCGCCCGGCGGCTGCCGAGCCCCGTCGCCGCCGACAAGGTCATACTGCCCGGCCGCTGCCGCGCCGACACCGGCCGCCTCGGCGAGCGCTTCGGCGTGCCCTTCCTGCGCGGACCCGACGAACTCAAGGACATCCCGCTCTATTTCGGCCGGGCGCGGAACGCCGCCGACATGAGCAAATACGATATCCGCATCTTCGCCGAGATCGTCGATGCCTCGGCGCTTGCCGTCGAGGCGATCCTCGAACGCGCGAAATCCTATGCCGCCTCCGGCGCTGACGTGATCGATCTCGGCTGCCTTCCCGATACGCCGTTTCCCCATCTCGAACAGGCCATCGCGGCGCTGAAAGGGCAGGGCCACAAGGTCAGCGTCGATTCCGCCGACACGGACGAGCTTCGCCGCGGCGGCCGCGCGGGCGCCGACTATTTGCTCAGCTTGAGCGAAGCTACGCTCGCCATCGCCGATGAAGTCGCCTCGACCCCGGTGCTCATCCCCAAAGAGCATGGCGACATGGCCTCGCTCTACCGCGCCATGGACGCGCTCGACGCCAAGGGGCGCGCCTACCTCGTCGATCCCGTGCTCGATCCCATCAATTTCGGCTTCATGCCGTCGTTGGAGCGCTACGCCCAAGTGCGGCGCGAGCGCCCCAACGCCGAGATGCTGATGGGCACGGGCAATCTGACCGAGTTGACCGACGCCGACACGAGCGGCATCACCGCGATTCTGCTCGGCATCGCCTCGGAGCTTCGCATCAAGAACGTGCTCGTGGTGCAAGTGAGCCCGCATACGCGCCGCACGCTCGAGGAGCACGACCTCGCCCGGCGCATCATGTATGCGAGCCGCGCCGACGGCGACCTGCCCAAGGATTACGCCGACGGGCTCCTGACCGTGCACGCGCGGCGGCCTTTCCCGCAAAGCCCGGACGAAATCGCCGAGGGTGCGCGCGGGGTACGCGACAAGAACTTCCGCATCGAGATCGCCGAGGACGGCATCCATATCTACAACCGCGACGGCCATCACGTGGCGCAGGATGCGCTGTCGCTGTTTCCCAAGCTCGGCGTCGATATCGCGAAGGATGGGGCGCACGCCTTCTATCTCGGCACCGAGCTCGCCAAGGCCGAAACCGCCTTCCGCTTGGGCAAGCGTTACGCGCAGGACGAGCCGCTCGATTGGGGCGTGGCCGCCGACAGACCGATTGAAGACGCGACCGCGTTCAAGGCGCCGGGCCACACGCTGATTGCCAAGCGCAAGCGCGAAGCCTCGTGAAAGCTAGGCCGCCATGCCGATGATCCGCGAATGCATCGTCACCACGCTCTCAGAAGAGGGCAACATCCATATCGCGCCGCTCGGCCTCATCGCCGAAGAGGGGGGCTTCATCATCGCGCCGTTCCGGCCCTCGACCACGCTCGACAATTTGAGCGCCACGCCGTTCGCGGTCGCGAATTTTACCGACGATGTTCTCGTCTTTTCCGGCTGTCTCGTCGGCCGGCGCGATTGGCCGACGCGGCCCTCCACGCATGTTCCCGGCGCCGTGCTCGAAGGCGCTCTGACCCATGTCGAGCTTGCGGTCGCCCACATTGAGCAGGACGAGCAGAGGCCGCGCCTCCATTGCCGCGTGGTGCATGAGGCGAGCCACGCGCCGTTCAAGGGCTTCAACCGGGCGCAAAGCGCGGTGATCGAGGCCGCGATTCTGGCGAGCCGGCTGCACATGCTTCCGCGCGAGAAGATCGAGCGCGAGCTTGGCTATTTGCAGATCGCGGTGGAGAAGACCGCGGGTCCGCGCGAGCACGAAGCCTGGCGGATGCTCGTCGAGAAGATCGAGGACCATTACAAGCAATCGCCCCCGTAGTTTCCTGACGCCCGCCTGCGCGGGCGTGACAACAGGGGTTTTAGCGCGGGCCGAGATAAGGATCGTTGTAGCGCGCGTCGACGCAGCGATTGCCGTTCCAGTAGCGATATTCGCCGCAACTCGCCGGGCGAACCGGCACGATAGCGACGATTGGCGGGTTCAAACCGCCTTGCGACAGCGCATCATCGTCAACCTCGACCGTCACATTGGGGTCGGCCGTTGCGGCGGCATTGGGAACGACGACGAGCCCGCGGCGGCGCCACTGGCGGCGAGTGTAGTACTGCGCGTTCTCGACAACGCTTGGCATCGCGCCGGGAGCCGAGATTGTCGATGACGGCAAGGCCAGGGCGTCATGCGACGACAGGCCAAAACAGAGGCTGCCGCCGGCGACGACTGTCACGAAAGTAAGAATGCGACGCATCCCAGTCTCCATCTGCGCTTACTCCTGTTTTATTCAACTTTGCCCAAGCGATGCTTGAAACGGCCAAACCTCACCTTAACTCCTAGGGGCATTTCCGCCATCCGGGCAATGGTGCAACGAACCGGGGGGCGGAGCGTTTTGTGTAACGTCCTAAACAGGAGGTCAAAATGGCGCAGAATATCTTCGGATCGGAAAGCGGCCCCGCACTGCCGGGCGGCAACGTCGCAAAACCCTTGATCGTCGCTCTGCTTGCGCTGCTCGCTTCGCGCTATTTTGGCGGGAAGAAGGAGGCCGCGCCCGAGATGCCCAAGCTGCCCGATCAGGCGCCGGGATCGGTACCGGAAGCATCGCCCGGCAACGTGCTCGACGGGCTCGGCGGCCTCATCAAGCAGTTCCAGCAGAAGGGACTGGGCGATGTGGTGGACTCCTGGGTCGGCACCGGCAAGAACAAGAACGTTGCCCCCGACGAGATCTCCGGGGCGCTCGGCGGAGACGTTGTCGATGAATTGGCCCGCCGCACCGGGTTGTCGCGCGATCAAGTCGTCGGCGAGCTGTCCCGCATGCTTCCGAATGTGGTGGATAATCTTACCCCTGACGGTCGACTTCCGACGCGGCAGGAGGTAATGCGGCTCATGTCCTGACGGCGTATCGGCTTTCAACTGAGTTCAGCCAAGAGAGGTCCTTCATGGGGATCATTGCCTGGATTGTCTTGGGTCTGATCGCGGGCTTCATCGCCAGCAAGATCTATGTCGGCACGGGTCAAGGCCTGCTGCTCGATATCGTGCTCGGCATCGTCGGAGCGGTGGTCGGCGGCTATTTGTTCAGCGCGCTCGGTTCGACCGGAATCACCGGCTTCAACATTTGGAGCATGATCGTCGCCACGATCGGCGCCGTCATCGTGCTGTGGCTGTACCACGCCATCGCTGCACGCTAGATCGTCTCTGAGGTGGGCGCGCTCGAAAGCGCGCTCACCTCGACTTTTCTCAAGTCTCGGCATTGAGTTCGTGCGCGGCAAGCAGTCCGACGGCGACGGCGGGCGCGCAACAAGCCGCCATGTCTTTCGCTTGCGGCGCGCAATCGACAAGTTCGGCGAAATCGCAATAGGCGCGGCCTAGCCGCTCGGCAATGTCGCGGGCGATGAACCGGCCGCAGCCGGCGCCGATGACCGGCGCCTCGGGCACGAGCCTGTCGCGGGCGATGAGCGCTTCCGCCGCCACCTCGATTTCGCCACGCTGACGTTCGGCGACATGGCGCGCGACATCGACATAGGCGAGGAGGTCCGAAGCCCCCGCGTCGCGGCCGAGCATGCGGGCGAGCCGGACGGCGCTCTCCTGCGTGCTCTTTCCCTTGAGATCGGGTGTGGGATAGGGATCGGCGCCCGCAGGCAGCGCCCCCAAGAGACGCCAGACATCGGCCATGGTCGCAAACCGTTCGGCGGCGATCCCTTGCAAGCGCCCTTTGAACGGCGCGCTCCGCGCAACCGCCATGACCGGTGTGCGCACGACCCCGGTATAGACGAGCTCGCCTTCGGTGAGCCTTTCGCCGTCGCTATAGCCTTTCGCCGCGACCGCGCCGCCTTTGAC
>DATEMT010000166.1:0-4160 GCA_035275445.1 Methyloceanibacter sp.
CGAGACCGTGAGCGGGCACACGCTCTTTCTGCATGACGGCCGCGCGCGCAATCTCACCGAGGCCATCCTCTGGCACGGCGGCGAGGGCGAGGCTGCGCGCGACAAATTCGCCGCCCTGCCCAAGGCCGACCGCGATGCGCTGCTCGCGTTCGTGAACTCGCTATGAGAGTTACGCTTGCGACAATTCTGTTTTGCGCGCACGCCGTTTGCGCCGGCGCATTCGCGGCGCGGGCCGAGACCGACCATGCGGCAATCGCCCGCGCAGCGTTGACCGAAGTCATTCGCCCCGGCTACGCCGCGCTCGCGGAGGAGACGGCGGCGCTAAGCGACAAGGTCGCCGCGCTGTGCGAGGCGCCTTCCGCCGCTTCGCTCGATGCGGCGAAAGAAGCCTTCGCCTCAACGGTCGCGGCCTGGAGCAGGGTCGAGATCCTGCGCTTCGGTCCGATCCTCGACGACCATCGTTATGACCGTCTCTTCTTTTGGCCCGATGCAAAAGGACTGGGCGACCGGCAAATCAGGGACGCGCTCGCGAAGGGCGACGAGAGCCTAACCAAGCCCGAGGCGCTTTCGGGCAAGAGCGTCGCGCTGCAAGGTCTGCCCGCGCTCGAATATCTCCTCTACGGCGACGGCGCCGAGACGCTGGCTGCGCCGTCCGAACCAGGCGAATTCCGCTGCGCCTTCGCCCGCGCCGCCGCCACCAACAGTGCCGGCATCGCCAAGGCGGTCGCCGAGGATTGGCGCGAAAACGCGTCTTACGAAAAGTCGTTTCTTGATCCTGGCCCCGACGCGACCCCTTACCACGCGCCGAAAGAGGTCACGCTCGAACTCTTCAAGTCGTTCACCGGCGGTATCGAGCTCGTGCGCGATCAGAAGCTCGGCAAGCCGCTGGGGCCTAACCCCGAAGAGGCGCGGCCCAAGCTCGCCGCGTTCTGGCGGAGCGGGCAGAGCCTCGCCGACGCCGCCGGCAATCTCGAAGGCGTCCGCGCGCTGTTCGCCAAGGGCGGCTTGGCCCAAGTGGTCGCGGACGATTCGCCCGGCGTCGAGAAATCGGTCTTGTTCGACCTCGGCCACGCCATCGAGGTCTTGAACGGGATCGGCCAGCCCATGGCCGAAGTGGTCAGGGATGCGGAATTGCGCGGCAAGATCGAAGCTTTGCGCGTCTCGCTCAAGAGCGCGGGGCAAACCGCGGCCGACGCCATCTCACGCGGCGCGGGCGTTACCTTCGGCTTCAACGCGCTGGACGGAGATTGAACATGAGCCTCGACCGTCGCGCACTTCTCATCGGGCTTGCCGGCGGCGCTGCCGCGCTGTCTCTTCCGGCGCGCGCGCCCGCAGGGTTTCAAGCGGAGCGCTTCGCCGCCTCGCGCAAGGACGACAGGGGGAATTTTCAGGCGGCGCTCTTTACTCTCGATGGCGACGAGCAGGCGGTCGAACTTCCCGCGCGCGGCCACGACATCGCGCTTCGTCCCGGTGGCGGTGAATGGGTCGCGTTTGCGCGCCGGCCCGGCCGCTTCGGCGTCGCGGTGTCGCTCAACGGCGGCGCGCCGGTTTGGTTCGCGACGCAGCGGGGGCGCCACTTCTTCGGCCACGGCGTCTTCTCCGCCGACGGCAAGCTGCTCTACGCCACCGAAAACGACTACGAACGCGCCGCAGGCATGATCGGGGTGCGTGACGCGACCGGCGGCTACAAGCAGATCGGGGAATTTCCCGCCCACGGCATGGAGCCGCACGACATCGCCCTTCTTGGCGACGGCCGCACCATGGTCATCGCCAATGGCGGCATCCGCACCCATCCCGATCATGGCGCCGACGAGCTCAACCTTGCCGACATGCAGCCTTCTCTCGTTTATGTCGATGTGACGACCGGCGATCTCCTCGAAGAGCATCGCCTCGCGCCTGCGCTGCATCAGCTCTCGATCCGCCATCTCGCCGTCGGTGCCGGCGATGTCGTGGTCTTCGGCTGCCAGTATCGCGGACCCGACGCCGACGCGCCGGCGCTGGTCGGCTTCCATGCCAGAGGGGAGACGCCCGTCATCGTCGAGGCGCCGCCTGCGATGCAGAAGACCTTGCGCAACTATATCGGCTCGGTCGCCTCGGACCGGAGCGGTGGCATCGTCGCGGCGTCGGCGCCGAAGGGCGGCCACGTCACCTATTGGGACGTGGCGGGGCGGCGCTATCTCGGCGCGAGCGATCTCGCCGACGGGTGCGGGCTTGCGCCGACGCATGTTCCTGCGAATTTCCTGCTGACGAGCGGCGAGGGGTGGCTTGTCACCGCCGGCCCCGAGACCATGGCGTCGCGGCAAGCGTCGCAATTCCAGTGGGACAATCACGCCGTTCTGGTGCGTTGACGGCGCAAATCTATTCCTAATCTCACCTTATTTGTCGGGCTAGAGTCGTTACGGATTCGACCGAAAAGCCCATGCAAAGCCCAAAGACACAAGATCAGCCGGCCGCCCGGAAGGAACCGAGCGCGCCGAAGCAGCCTTCGCCCCGCATGCCGGCCATGAGCCGCCGCACCCGGCTCATCCTCATCGCTGCCGGGAGCGTCGCCGGGGTCGCGGTGCTCGCCCTTCTTGTCGTCAATTTGCTGGTCTCCGCCGATTGGGCGCGCGACCGCGTGGCCAATCGCATTAAGGAGCAGACGGGGCGCGAACTCACCGTCAACGGCACGACCGCGCTCCTGTTCGCTCCCGGTCCGCGCATCGTCATCACCGACGCGGCCTTCGTCGATCCTGAAGCGCGCGCCGGCACCACCGATGTCTCGGTCGGGCGGCTCGTGATCGATCTCAGCCTGACGGAGCTTCTGAGCCGCAACGTCGATTCCGAACGCATCGTTCTGGAGAAACCGGTGGTCACGGTCCGCCTCGGCGATGAGGGCGAGAAAGCTGCGCCGAAGCCGAAGCAGCCGAAAGCGGAAAATCCCAACCCGAAGCCGCGCCGCGACGTCAAGCTCAAGGACGTGCGCATCGAGGACGGGACCGTCAACATCGTTTACGACCAGTCCGGCAAAGAGCGTCGCGTCGAGCACATCAACGCAAATCTCGCGATCCCGAGCCTCACCACGCCGCTCACCGGCTCGGGCAAGTTCGACTGGAAGGGAGAGAGCGTCGATTTCAGCTTCGAGGTCAATTCCGTCGCCGATCTTCGCGACAAGCGGCCGGCGCGCCTCGTGGTTTCCCTCGATACCAAGGCCATCGCCGCTCGCTTCGACGGCAGCTTCACCACCAAGCCCGACGTCTCCGGGCAAGGGGAGTTGTCGGCCAAGGCGCACTCCATCCCCTCGCTCTTGGCATGGATGCGCGAAAAGCCCGCTTCCATGACCGCGATCGGCGACGGCGAACTTGCAAGCCACGTCGCCTGGAAGGACGGCGATATCACCTTCAGCAACGCGCGCTTCGCGCTCGAACATGCTCGCGGGCAGGGCCAGGCGGTAGTCTCTTTGGGTGCGCCGCGCCCGCATGTCAGGGCGGCGCTCGCGCTCGACTATCTCGACCTCAATCCGTTCCTCGCCACCCGCGCGAAGGCGGCGCGGACGGATCGGCAATCGCCGCCGCAACCGGACGCGGCGGCGCGACCGGAGAGCGGAACCTCGGCGCAAGGTCAGGCCGACGGGTTCACCCAACCGAAGGACGATGGCGGGCAGGCCGCGCCGGAAGCGCAAGCCGACGCTCCCGCCGCAACGCCAAACCAGGAGACCGAAGCGACTTCCGCCGCTCCCGCGCCGGAAACGCAGGCCGCCGCTCCCGCCGCTCCCTCGCCGGCTTCAGCCTCGACGCCCGCCGCTTTCGACGCCGACGTCAATCTCAATGTTCGCAAGACGCGTGTCTTCCATCTCGAGCTCGGGCCGAGCTCGCTCGGTCTTGCCTTTCGCGACGGCATCCTGAATGCGACGCTCGGCGGCATGGAGCTCTACGACGGTCACGCCACCGGCAAGCTCGTGTTCGATGCCTCGAAGGAGGTCCCCGCCTTCAACGGCGACTTCCTGCTCGACGGCGTTCAGATCAAGAGCCTGTTGTCCGACGCCGCCCAAGTGAGCCTGCTCGAGGGCCGCACCAAGCTCGCGCTTCAGCTGAGCGGCGCGGGCGACAACAGCGAGGAGGTCAAGTCCTCGCTTGCCGGTCAGGGCAGCATCGCCGTGAGCGACGGCGCGATCGAAGGCA
>DATEMT010000167.1:0-11360 GCA_035275445.1 Methyloceanibacter sp.
TCGCCGAACGGTCGGGCGAGGTCTCGCCCTATATGGTGATGGCGGTGAGCACGACGATCGTCTCCGGCGTTGCCATCGCGATGGTCGCGTTGCGGGGCGAGCTCAAGCCGCTTCTGTTCCAGCTCGACCAGCCGCCGCTGCTTTGGGCCACCGCCGGGGGCATCGCGCTCAGCATTGCCGTGCTTTCGCTGTTTCACGCGCTGGCGCTCGGACCGGCCAACGTGGTGGTGCCGATCTACGGCATGTTCATTGTCGGCGGTTCTCTGCTCGGCATCCTCGTTCTCGGCGAACCGATGGCCTGGCACAAGATCGCGGGGCTCGCTGCCGCCGTGATCGGGATCGTGCTGGTCGCGCTCTAGCCGCGCTTCCCGCAAGCTTGGCGAACGGCGCCGGTTGTGCCACGCTCGCCCACGAAACGGATGCGAGGACCATCATGGCCAAGCTCGTCTACAGAATCGTCAAGCATGAGAATGGCTGGGCCTACAAGGTCCGCGGCACCTTCTCGGAAACGTTTGCCAGCCACGATGAAGCTCTTGCCGCGGCCAGGCGCGCCGCCGGCGAACAGAGGGTTCCGGGCGAGACGGTCGGCATCCAATACGAGACCGCCGACGGGACGTGGCACGAAGAGGTCGATCCCGGGTCGGACCGCCCGGAGACGGACGTTAAGGACTAGGCGGCGATGACGGGGCCGTCAGCTTCGCCGCAGGGCGCGGGCTCGCGACGCTTGCGCGCGAGCATTTTCTTCGCCGTCTATGCCGAGATCGCGTTCCTCGTCTTTCTCGGGGTGTTCTTGTGGCGCAACGCCAACCCGAAAGGCGACGGCATGGAGATGGCCGGCCTCAGCGCGGCCTTCATGCTGATCTTCCTGCCGTTGACGCTACCGGCATGGCTTCTGGCGAAGCAGGGCCGATTCCTCGTTACGGCCGCCTGCTTCGCCGCCTTCGCCGCCATCCTCTATTTCCTGCTGTGGCTCGAACTGCTTGACGAGCTCGGCATCGCGCCGGCGCCCTGGTCTTGAGCCGGAAACGGATTCCCTAGTCGGTGTCGACGAGAACGATCTCGGAATCCTCGATCGCCTTGATCTTAAGCGCGTTCTCACCGCTGATGGCGGCGCCGTCGCGCGCTTCGATGCGGACGCCGTTCACCTCGATGGAGCCTTTCGCCGGCACGAGATAGCCGTGCCGCTCCGCTCCAAGCGCATATTCGACGCTTTCGCCCGATTTGAGCGTCGCGCCGAGAACGCGCGCCTCGGACCGGATCGGAAGAGCGCCGGTGTCGCCGGCAAAGCCGCTCGCGAGCGGGATCAGCCGCCCCGAACGATCGCCCTTGGGGAATGGTTTGGCGCCCCAGGACGGCGTGCCGCCTTGCCCGGCCGGCTCGATCCAGATCTGGAACAGCGTCGTCGGCACGGGTTCACGGTTGAACTCGGCGTGGCGAACGCCCGAGCCCGCGCTCATCACCTGGACGTCGCCCGCCTCGGTGCGGCCCTTGTTGCCAAGGCTGTCCTCGTGGGTGATCGCGCCCGAGCGGACATAGGTGATGATCTCCATGTCGGCATGCGGGTGCGGGGGAAAGCCGGTATGAGGTGCGATCTCATCGTCGTTCCACACGCGCAAAGCCCCGTGCCCCAGCCGCTCGGGGTCGTAATAGCGCGCAAAGGAGAAATGGTGCTTGGCCTTGAGCCAGCCGTGGTCGGCGCCGCCAAGCGCCGCGTAAGGTCTCCGCTCGATCATGGTCGATTTCCTTTGTTGCAGAATGTGCTGCCTATATCGCGATCCGGAGCCGGTGTTTCAAAGGGGGGAAAGGCGGCCTCGACCGGCCCAAACGGCTTGAGCGGGGGCACGATTGCTGCGACGCTCCGCGCCGGTTTGATGGCAAAAGCCTTTGGATATACCTGACGGCATGACGCGACTGTCGCCATTGGCCCTGACAGCGGTTGCCATGCTTCTGCTCGCGGCGCCCGCCTCCGCCCGAAAGGACGCCGTCTCCAGCGTCGAGGCTGGAGCCAAGGAGGCCGGCGTCGCGCTCGCGGGGCCCAAACCCTTCGTCGATATCGTCTGTCCGATTATGCAGCAGCAAGCCGAGGCGCGCGGCCTGCCGCCGATGCCGTTCGTACGCTTGATTTGGAAGGAGAGCCGGTTCAATCCGCAAGCGGTAAGCCCCAAAGGCGCACAAGGGATCGCCCAATTTATGCCGGGCACGGCGGAGGAGCGCGGGCTCGAAGATCCGTTCGAGCCGAAGGCGGCGATCATGCACTCGGCGAGCCTCCTCGCCGACCTTCGCCGCGAATTCGGCAATTTCGGGCTTGCCGCCGCCGCCTATAACGCAGGCGCAGAGCGGGTGCGGTCGTGGCTCGGAGGTTCGGGCTCGCTCCCGTTGGAGACCCGGGACTACGTCCAGTTCGTGACGGGGCGGGCGGCCGAGGAATGGAAACTCGAAGAGACCGAATTGCCCGAGCCGCTCAAGACCGCGGGCGCCGAGGTGCAGGAATCCTGCCGCGCGCTCGCGCCGCTCGTCGTACGCGCCGTCTACGAGACGGAACCGCTGACGGCGAGCGGGGCGTGGCGCCCGTGGGGCATCAATGTCTCGACCTCGTTCTCGAAGGCGAAGGCACTTGCCCAGTTCGGTCGGCTCAAGCGGGCGCACCAGTCGTTGCTCGGCGACCGGGAGCCGTTCGTGCAGCCGGAGCGGAATCTGAGCCGCGGGCGGCGGTCCATGTACTCGTTGCAGATCGGGGCCGACAGCCGGGCCGACGCCGAAGCGCTGTGCAAGCGTCTGCGTGCCGACGGAGGCGCCTGTATCGTGCAGAAGAATTGACGCATCTTTGCGCGCGGGGCCGCATTGTCAGTGGCGAAACCGCGCTGGTATAAGGTCTTGGCTGGCGCGAACGGGCTTGGGAGGTTGGATGCTCACCATCTATGAGAACCGCGCCGGCACGCTCTCGCGCCAGAAGGGCAAGCCCAGGATCGGCGAAGAAGCGGTGTGGATCGATCTCCTCAATCCCACCGAGGACGAGGAGAAGAAGGTCGAACGCGCGCTCAAATTCGACGTGCCGACCCGCGAGGAGCAGCTGGAAATCGAGGCCTCGAGCCGCCTCTACCAGGAGAACGGCGCCTACTTCATGACGGCGACGCTGCTTTACACCACCGACCAAGGCGACCCCCGAACCACGCCGGCGACGTTCATTCTTGCCGGACAGCGGCTTGTGACGGTGCGCTACGCCGAGCCCCGAGCCTTCTCCATCTTCGTGGCGCGATGCAATCGTACCGAGACCGATCTCAAGAGCGGCCCCGCCGTCATGATCGGACTGCTCGACACGATCATCGACCGGCTCGCCGATTTCATCGAGCGCCTCCAAGCGGAGGTCGAGGGCTTGTCCCACTCGATCTTCGAGATCAAAGGCGGCGCCGCCTCGCGCCAGCGGCGCTTCGACGTTCTCTTGCGGGCCATCGGCCGCGAGGGTGAGATCACCTCGCAAGCCCGTGAAAGCGCCCACTCGCTCGGACGTCTCCTGACGTTTCTCATTCATGCGGCCAACGAGCGCAAGGAGGTCAAGCCGCTGCAAGCGCGCATCCGCACCGCGGCGCGCGACGTCACGTCGCTGACCGACTATGCCACCTTCCTCTCCGGCAAGATCATCTTCCTGCTCGATGCGACGCTCGGCATGATCCAAATTCAGCAGAACGACATCATCAAGATCTTCTCCGTCGCCGCCGTCGTGTTCCTGCCGCCGACGCTGATCGCCTCGATCTACGGCATGAACTTCCACTTCATGCCGGAGCTGTCGTGGTGGCTCGGCTATCCGCTCGCGCTCGTGCTCATGGTCGTTGCCGCGGTTGTGCCTTATCTCTATTTCAAGCGCCGAGGCTGGCTGTAATTTCGACTTGCCCTACCGCCATCTGCCGAACACACTGCCGTGCTACGGCTATTGTCGGTCCGGCGGGGGACTTGGTTAAGGAGACATGAATGCGCACTCGTTTCGTCACTTTCGTCGTCGCGGCCGCGGCACTTGCGTTTTTTGCCGGGCCGTCCGCTCCCGCCTCGGCCGCTCCCGGGCTTATCGCCGCACCTGAGGCCGGCACGGCGATGGCGCAACACATCGACTACAACAAGCGCCGTTGGCGCTACCGCGACGGCACTTATGTCCGCGCTCCGTTCGCCGAGGTTGACACCCACCGCGACACATGGGTGGCGGCGCCGTTCGCTCGCGTCTATAGCGGGCGCGGGGGAACGTGGGTGAGGGCGCCCTTCGTCAATCTCTGGGTGCCGCGCTAGCGCGCGCTAAAGCGAAAGCTGCGACCAGGCGAGAGAGGCCGCGGCGGCGATCGCGAGCGTGCTCGCGATCCCGAAGTGAAAGCCGAAGAGCAGGATCGCGGCGAGGATCGCAAGCACCAAGGCTTCGACGTCGAGCGTGGCAAGGTGCGGCGTCCAGAGCTGCAGCGGGCCGAGCGAAGTCGCAGTCACGGTGCCGAACAGCACGTGGAGCGCGAACCACAGGCTCAAGTTCAGAATGACGCCGACGACCGCCGCGGTGACGCCGGCGAGCGCGCCGGCAAGGCGCGGGTTCGCGCTCAAGCGTTCGACGTAGGGCGCGCCTGCGAGGATCCAGAGGAAGCAGGGCGCGAACGTTGCCCATAGGGTGAGGGCCGCGCCGAGCAGGCCGAAAGCGAGCTTGGGTTCGCCGCCCTGGCGAAAGCCGGCGAGGAACCCGACGAACTCGGTGACGAGAATGAGCGGGCCGGGCGTCGTTTCGGCGAGACCGAGCCCGTCGAGCATTTCGCCAGCCGTCAACCAGCCATAGGTTTCGACGGCTTGCTGGGCCATGTAGGCGAGCACCGAATAGGCGCCGCCGAACGTCACTACGGCGAGCTTGGAGAAGAACAGCGAAATATCCGTGGTGACGTGGGCGCGGCCGAAGATTGCCGCGGCCGCAAGCAAGGGCACGATCCAGAGCGCAAGCCACAGGGCAACGGTCGCGATCGTGCGAGAGAGCGGCACCGGCCCCGAGCTCGCGGGCAAAGCGGCCGGCGTGCGGTGGGGCGCGGCGCTCGCAAGCAGATAGCCGATTGCCGCCGCTGCCGCGATGATGATCGGGAATGGCACGGCAAAGAAGAAGATCGCGACGAACGCCGCGGCCGCGATGGCGACGTCGTAAGGTCCGCGTAAGGCGCGCTTCGCCACGCGAATTAGCGCCTCGATGACGATCACCAGCACGGCGGCCTTGACGCCGAGAAAGGCCGCTTCCACCAGCGGGATCTTGCCGAAATATGCGTAAGCGATGCTGAGCGTGAGCACGATCGCGGCGCCGGGCAGCACGAAGAGCAGGCCGGCAGCGAGACCGCCGATCGTGCCGTGGAGCCGCCAGCCGATATAGGTGGCGAGCTGCATCGCCTCGGGGCCGGGAAGCAGCATGCAAAAGTTGAGCGCATGCAGGAAGCGCTGGTCCGAAATCCAGCGCCGCTCATCGACGACGAGGCGATGCATCAGCGCGATCTGGCCGGCGGGGCCGCCGAAGGAGAGGAAGCCGATACGACCCCATAACTTGAGCGCATCGGCGAAACTCGGCTTGGTTTCTGGCAGGGCCTCCATAGCGGCTAACGCCCTAGCACGACTCGCGACCCGCGCGCAGTCATTACTCTTGCGCCGTCTTCGTCATGTCCATCGCACTCTTCGTCATGCCTGGACTTGATCCGGGCATCCATGCCGTTTCGTCTGGTCGGGTGAGGTGCCAATGGAATGGATCGCCGGGTCGAGCCCGGCAAATGACGAGGGAGTGTGGAAAATGAGAATCGCCGCACCCAGCTCAGAGAGGGCTTCCCGCCCGGCGCGCGCAGCGCGAGGAGTGGCGGGAAGGGTGAGGGGTGAGTTTCTTCCGGCGGCGTGCTACCCAAACGACGAGCGCAAGGGAATCCGCATGGAAACGGCACAATTGATCCAAGTCGCGGTGTTTCTGGCCGCTGCCGCCATCGCCGCGCCGCTCGGCCGGTCGTTGCGCATGGGGGCGGTGCTCGGCTATCTCGCGGCCGGCGTCGTCATCGGACCTTACGTGCTCGGCCCGCTTTATGCGCTCGACGATGTGGGGGAACTGCTCCATTTCGGCGAGTTCGGCGTGGTGATGCTGCTGTTCGTGATAGGGCTCGAACTTCGCCCCGTCCGGCTGTGGGCCATGCGCTCGGCGATCTTCGGGCTCGGCGCGGCGCAGCTTGGGCTCACGGCTGCGGTCCTTGCCGGGATCGCCATCGCGCTCGGGCTGCCGGTAGCGCAAGCGCTGTTCATCGGGCTCGCGCTCTCGCTCTCCTCGACGGCGTTTGCGCTGCAAGTTCTGGAGGAGAAGGGCGAGCTTACGACGCGGCACGGCCGGCTCGCCTTCTCGGTCCTGCTGTTCCAGGACCTTGCCGCTATCCCGCTCATCGCGCTCGTGCCGCTGTTCGCCTTCGGCGCAGAGAAGCCGAGCATGGACCTGACCAAGGCGCTGATCGCCATCGCCACGATCCTCGGCGTCGTCTTCGGCGGGCGCTTCCTGTTGAGCCGGCTCTACCGCATCGTCGCCGCGACCGGCGTGCGCGAAGCAATGACGGCGAGCGCGCTGCTCACGGTCGTGGGCGTGGCGCTGGCGATGGAAGCGGCGGGACTATCGGCGGCGCTCGGCGCCTTCATCGCCGGCGCGCTGCTCGCCGATTCCGAATACCGCCACCAGATCGAAGCCGACATCGCGCCGTTCGAAGGGCTGCTGCTCGCCGTGTTCTTCATCGCCGTCGGCATGTCGATCGATCTCGGCGTGCTTGTCGGCCAGCCGATCAAGCTGGCGGCGCTCGTGCTCGGCCTCGTCGCGCTCAAAGCCGTCATCCTCTATCTTCTCGGGCGGTGGTGGGGACTGGACGGCGCCGCGGCGCGGCGGCTCGGTCTCGTCATCAGCCAGGGCGGCGAGTTCGCGTTCGTGCTGTTCGGCGCCGGCGCGCTCGAAAAGGTCATCGACCAGCCCACGGCCAATTTCCTCACGCTCGCCGTCACCTTGTCGATGGCGGCGACCCCGCTTCTCCTCCTCATCGACGACGCCATCAACCGGGCGACGAAACCTGCGCCGCCGGAATACGAAATGCCGCCGGACGGCGATCAGCACGTCATTGTCGCGGGCTTCGGCCGCTTCGGGCAGATCGTGGCCCGCGTCCTGCGCGCCCGCCGCATCCCGTTCACCGCGCTCGACTCCAATATCGAGCAGGTCGATTTCGTGAAACGCTTCGGCGCGCAAATCTATTACGGCGATGCCGGCCGCCTCGATATCCTGCGTGCCGCGGGCGCCGACAAGGCGCGCGCCTTCGTGCTCGCCATCGACAGTGTCGATAATTCGCTCAGGGTCGCGGAGATCGTGCGCACGAACTTTCCCAACCTCAAGATCTACGCCCGGGCCCGGGACCGGACCCATGTGCACAAGCTGATGGATCTCGGGGTCACCATCATCGAGCGCGAGACCTTCCTCTCGGCGCTGGCGCTGACCAAGACCTTGTTGCGCGGACTTGGCCTGCGCGAGGCCGAGGTCAAGCGCATCACCGAAACCTTCAAGCAGCAGGACGAGCGGCGCCTCTATGAGGACTACCAGTACTACACCGACGTGGAGAAAGTCCGCGCCAATGCGCAGTCGCAAGCGAAAGAGCTCGAGGAGCTGTTCGCCCGCGATACCGAGGAGCTGCCCGACGAAGAGCGTGCGCCGAAACCCGAGCGCGCCCCGGAAACCGTCAGCGCCGGGAACGGAGATGGCCGAGAATAAGGCGGTTGAGCTCGGAGGGATGAGTGAAGGGGCTCATATGGCCCGCTCCCGGCAGGACGGCGAGCTTCGCGTTGGGTAAGGCGCCGGCAAGCAGCTCGGCGACGGCGCGGGTCGGCGTCCGCGTCTTGCTTCCGGCAATGACAAGCGTCGGCGCGGCGATCCCGGCGTAATCCTCGAGGCTCGTCTTGGCGTCGATGGCGATGGAGAATTCGAGCGCGACCTTGGGGATGGTTGAGGCAATCGCCGTCTTGAAACGTTCGGGCGACAGCCACCAGCGGGTGCGCCCGAGCCAATAGACCATAAAAGCCTTGGCCGCCTCGCGGTCGTCGCCGCGCGCCACCGCGCCGAGCACGGCGCGGCCGAGCCCTTCGACCTCGGCCCATTCGGGCCTGCCCTCGAGCCGCAACAGGTGAAACGAGACCGGCTCGACCAGGGTCAGGCTTTTGACGCGCTTGCCGAGGCTGCGCGCCGCTTCGAGCGCGAGCGCGGCGCCGTAGGAATGACCGACGAGATGGAGCGGGCCTTTCGCCTTCTTGGCGATCGCGCGCAGCACCTCGACGTCCGCATCGATGGAGAAGGGCTCGGTGGCGGGCCACGGGTCCGACTGCCCATAGCCGATGAAATCGGGGGCGAGCACGCGCCAATCGGATTTGAGCGCCTCGATCAGCGGCAGCCATTCCTTGTGTGACGCGCTCGAGCAATGGCCGGCGATGACGGCCGGGCCTTTGCCCTCGTCGAGATAGGCGATTTCGATGCCGCTTAGCCCGAGCCGCTTCATGCCTGGAGGCGCAGCCTCCGACGCGCCCGCCAAAGCCGGCGAGGGGGAGCTCACTGCGCCGGGGCGGGTTCGCGGGCTTGCGCCGAGGCAGCCTTCTGCACCGCCTTCTGCACCTTCTCGAAGGCGCGCACCTCGATCTGCCGGATGCGCTCGCGGCTCACGCCGAACTCGGCCGACAGCTCCTCGAGCGTGAGCGGCTCCTCGGCGAGTCGGCGCGCCTCGAACACGCGGCGCTCGCGTGCATTCAGTCCGCCAAGCGCGTCGTTCAGCATGTCGCGGCGGTGGTCGCGCTCCTCCGACTCGGCAAGCGCGGTCTCCTGGTCCATGGTGTCGTCAACCAGCCAGTCCTGCCACTCGCCGCTCTCGGCGTCGTTGCGCACCGGGGCATTGAGCGAGGAGTCGCCGGCAAGCCGCCGGTTCATCGACACCACGTCCTCCTCGGTCACGCCGAGCTGGTTGGCGATGCGCTTCACCTGGTCGGGCCTGAGATCGCCTTCCTCGAGCGCCTTCAGCTGGCCCTTGATCTTGCGCAAGTTGAAGAAGAGCTTTTTCTGCGCCGCCGTGGTGCCCATCTTCACGAGGCTCCACGAACGCAAAATGTATTCCTGGATCGCGGCCCTGATCCACCACATGGCGTAGGTGGCGAGGCGAAAGCCCTTGTCGGGATCAAAGCGCTTTACCGCCTGCATCAGCCCGACATTGCCTTCCGAGATCACCTCGCCGATAGGCAGGCCGTAGCCGCGATAGCCCATGGCGATGCGCGCCACGAGTCTGAGATGCGAGGTGACGAGCTGATGCGCCGCGTCGCGGTCGCCATGCTCGCGCCAGCTCTTGGCGAGCATGTATTCCTGCTGCGGCTCGAGCATGGGAAAGCGGCGGATCTCTTCCAGATAGCGCGTCAGTCCGCCCTGCGCGCCAACACTCGGTAAACTTCTCGCAGCCATCAGAGCCCGTCTCCGGCGGCCAAAACGCGGCCGCAACTGTCGCCACTCGCTTCGCGCCCGCGGCGCTTCCTCTCTATAGAACCTTTGAGCGCGCGAAAAAAGCCCGCGGGGACTTCACACTTGCTTGAAAGCTCGAACGATCTCAGCGAGATCAACGGGAAGGCGACTATTAAATTTGAGTAATCTGCCGGTCACGGGGTGAATGAAGGCAAGCTTCGCCGCGTGCAGTGCCTGGCGATCGAGCGATTCGATCCGGCCGCGCAAAGGCTCGGGCAGCGTGCGGAGCTTCGACTTGAAACCCGGGCCGTAGAGCGGATCGCCGATCAGGGGATGGCCGATATGGGCGAGATGCACGCGCACCTGATGCGTGCGCCCGGTCTCAAGCGTGCACTCGAGAAGGGAGGCAGACGGCTCCTTTGCCGGGCCGAATGTCTCGATCAGGCGCCAATGGGTGACGGCGGCGCGGCCCCGTTGCTTCAGCACCGCCATCTTGGTCCGGCTCGCCTTGTGGCGGCCGATCGCCGCATCGACCGTGCCGTGAGGGCGGGGAGGCGCGCCCCAGACAAGCGCGAGATAGCCGCGTTCGAGTTCGCCCGTGCGGCCATGATCGGCGAATTGTTCGGCGAGCGCTCTGTGCGCCGCATCGGTCTTGGCCACGACCATGAGCCCGCTCGTGTCCTTGTCGAGGCGATGGACGATGCCCGGGCGCGCGACCCCGCCGATGCCCGAGAGGCTCTCGCCGCAATGGGCGATGAGCGCGTTGACGAGAGTGCCCGCCGCATGGCCTGCGCCCGGATGCACCACGAGCCCCGCCGGCTTGTCGATGACGATGAGCGCGTCGTCCTCGTAAACCACGTTGAGCGGGATCGCCTCGGCACGGGGCTCGGCGGGCGCCGTGGGCGGCACATCGAGGGCGAAGCGCTCGCCCGGTTTGACCCGGTATTTCGCGTCAATTATGGTCGCCCCGCGCGAAGTGACGTGGCCTTGCTTGATGAGGCTTTGCACGCGGGTGCGGCTGAGCTCGGGCAGGCACTCGCTCAAGAACCGGTCGAGCCGCACGCCGTCGTGGCGCGTCTCGGCTTCGGCTTGAAGCCGCTTGTTAGCCGGGGCTTTCGCTGACTGAGGCATGAGGTCAATGAGGCATGGCGGTACTGGACGACCCCGGCGATAAGCCGTTACCCGGCACCGTGTTCACCCCGCGCCAGGTGCGGGTGCTGAAGATTGCCGTGATTGTGATGGGTTTGCTCTTGGTCGGCGGCTTCGCCTTGGTGCTCGCGACCATTGTCTACCAGGCATCGCGCGCAGGGCAAGACGGAGCTGTCGCGCCCGCGCCGCCCGGCGGCGTGGCGGGGGAGCTTGGCATCCCCAAGGATGCCTCGGTCACGGCGCTCTCCCTTGATGGCGACAGGCTCGCCCTCCATCTGAATTCGGCGGAAGGCGCGGAAATCGCCGTGATCGATCTCAAGACCGGACAGGTCCTCGCCCGCATCAAGCTCAAGCCCGAATAGGCCTTGATCGCTTTTGCCGCGCCAAGCTATAGGTTTGGTCTTGGCTCGGGATCACGCCCCGTTCGTCTAGTGGCCTAGGACGCTGGCCTCTCACGCCGGAAACAGGGGTTCGAAACCCCTACGGGGCGCCATTGCAACTCAACGACTTGGCTGACGGTCTGCCACAAAGTTTCAACTCCTCCAGGCCGCGAGTTTCAACTTTTCATCACGCTTTGTTCTCACGTAAGGCTTGACGCCCGCGGCGCCGTGCCTCGTCGGCCAGCCTTACCATTGCCGCACGCTTTGGAATGTAAGTGTCTTGCAAGCGCTTGGAACTGTCGATCGAGTTGGCCATCTTTCGGGACAACGCAAGAGGATCTACATTC
>DATEMT010000168.1:0-2895 GCA_035275445.1 Methyloceanibacter sp.
CACCAGGAAGCGCCGACCTACACCGACCAGTCCACCGAGGCTGAAATTCTCGTCACCGGCATCAAGGTTGTCGACCTGCTGGCGCCTTACGCCAAGGGCGGCAAGATCGGCCTGTTCGGCGGCGCCGGCGTCGGCAAGACCGTGCTGATTCAGGAGCTGATCAACAACGTCGCGAAGGCGCACGGCGGTTACTCGGTGTTCGCCGGCGTTGGCGAGCGCACCCGCGAAGGCAACGACCTCTATCACGAGTTCATCGAATCCAAGGTCAACGCCGATCCGCACAATCCCGATCCGAGCGTGAAGTCGAAGTGCGCGCTGGTGTTCGGCCAGATGAACGAGCCGCCCGGCGCCCGCGCCCGCGTCGGCCTCACCGGTCTGACCGTCGCCGAGCACTTCCGCGACCAGGGCCAGGACGTGCTGTTCTTCGTCGACAACATCTTCCGCTTCACGCAAGCGGGCTCGGAAGTGTCGGCGCTGCTCGGCCGCATCCCCTCGGCCGTGGGCTACCAGCCGACGCTCGCGACCGACATGGGCGCCCTGCAAGAGCGCATCACCACTACGCAGAAGGGCTCGATCACCTCGGTGCAGGCGATCTACGTGCCGGCCGATGACCTGACCGACCCCGCGCCCGCCACCTCCTTCGCCCATCTCGACGCCACCACCGTTCTGTCGCGCAGCATCGCCGAGAAGGGCATCTACCCGGCGGTGGATCCGCTCGATTCGACCTCGCGCATGCTCGATCCGCGCATCGTCGGCGAGGAGCATTACGCCATCGCCCGCCGCGTGCAGGAGATCCTGCAACGCTACAAGGCGCTTCAGGACATCATCGCCATTCTCGGCATGGACGAGCTGTCGGAAGAGGACAAGGTCACCGTCGCCCGCGCGCGCAAGATCGAGCGCTTCCTGTCGCAGCCCTTCCATGTCGCCGAGGTGTTCACCGGACGGCCCGGCGCGTTCGTCGAACTGCCCGACACCATCAAGGGCTTCAAGGGACTTTGCGACGGCGAGTACGATCACCTGCCGGAATCGGCCTTCTACATGGTCGGCACCATCGAGGAGGCCGTCGCCAAGGCCGAGCAGCTCGCCGCCGAGGCCGCGTGACATGGCCGACGCCTTCAAATTCGAGCTGGTCTCACCGGAGCGGCTCCTCGTCTCGGGCGAGGTGGCGCAGGTGCTCATTCCGGGCAGCGAGGGCGACATGACCATCCTCGCCCATCACGCCCCGATCCTTTCGACGCTTCGCCCGGGCCTGCTCGACATCGCGCTTCCGGACGGCGAGCACCGGCGCTTCTTCATCCGCGGCGGCTTCGCCGAGGTCGGGCCCGCGGGCCTCACCGTCCTCGCCGAGACGGCCGTCGACCTCGTCGATCTCGATGCCGACCAGCTTGCCCAGGCGGTGAACGATGCCGAGGAGGACGTGGCGGACGCGAGCGAAGGCGCCGTGCGCGACCGCGCCCAGACCAAGCTCGACCACCTGCGCCAAGTGCAGGCGACGCTCAACCTTTAGCCTTTCCCTCCCTCTGCAAAAAGCAGGTCTGGGGCGGGGGTCGGCTACTAGCCCACCTTCGGCTCGAGATCTTCGATCACGCTGAGATAGACCGCGCGCTTGAACGGCACGACGAGCGGCGGCAGCTCGGCCAGCTCAGCCCAGCGCCACGCGTCGAACTCCTGCGTGTGCCCCTCGCGCGGAGCGATATCGATCTCGCTGTCGGCGCCCTCGAAGCGGAAGGCGAACCACATCTGCTTCTGGCCGCGATAGCGCCCTTCCCAGGCGATGCCGATGAGTTCGTCCGGGAGGTCGTAGGTCAGCCAGTCGCTGGTTCGCGCGATCAAGCGCGCGCTGACCACGCCCGTCTCCTCGGCAAGCTCGCGCCGCGCCGCCGCTTCCAAGTCTTCGCCCGCATCGACGCCGCCTTGAGGCATTTGCCACCAGGTGCCGGCGCCTTCGGGCTCGCCCTCGTGGTCGGCCCGGCGCCCGATGAAGGCAAGGCCTTCGCGGTTGAGCAGCATGATGCCGACGCAAGGCCGGTAAGGCAGAGAGTCCTTGTCGATCATGGAGCGGCGATCAGCCTTGGGCTTGCGACCTGACCGCGGCGCTGACCGGAACGAGCACGATGCCCTTGTTTTGGAGCTTCGCCGCCCAGTCGGCGATCTGCTTCGCGGTGGCGGGCTTGAGGCGCGCCACGCCGACGGCGGCGCCGCGCTCCTTGGCGGCTTGTTCGAGCTTGGCGAGTTGCGCCGCGGTGTCGCCGTCATCGAGCTGAACGTTGACCGCGAAATAGTCGAGACCGATGGCCTTAGCCGCCTTCTCCGTCGGGGAATCCTTCGCGGCCACGCTGTCGACGTAGAGCAGGCCGCGCCGTTTCAGCTCCTCCAAGACCGGCGCCATCGACTCGCCCGAGGCCTGGAACTTGTCACCCATATGGTTGGTGACGCCGACATAGCCGGTATAGCGGGACATGAGCCATTGCAGCCGCTTGATGTTGTCCGCCGGCGGCAGCGTGGTGATAAGCGTGTGCGGACCGGGATCGACGCTCGGATAATTCGCCGGCTCGAGCGGGATTTGCAGCAGCACCTCATGGCCCTCGGCACGGGCGGCGGCGACGGCGTCCTGGAGGCTCCTTGCGTAGGCGCCGTAGGCGACGCTCACTTGTGCCGGCAGTCCTTTGAGCGCGGCTTGCGGCGATCCGTCGGGAAGACCAAGCCCCGTCACCAGGATGGCGACGCGCGGCGGCGCCCCTTGGGCTACGGCGGCGTAACGCGACGGGCGCGCATAGACGTCGATCGAGCGGCGGCCGTCGGCGGCGATTTTCGGCAGCGGGCCGTATTGGGATTGCTCCACCAGGTCGGGCTCCGGCGTCGCGGCAAGCGTGATCGAGCCGGTCTCATTCTCGG
>DATEMT010000169.1:0-2828 GCA_035275445.1 Methyloceanibacter sp.
GTGAGCTGAAAGCGGCGGCTGCCGAAGGCCGCAATATCATGCCGGCCTCGATCACGGCCGCCAAGGCGGGCGTAACCACGGGCGAATGGGGCGCGGTGCTGCGCGAGTCGTTCGGCGAGTATCGCGCGCCGACCGGCGTCGGCCGCGCGGTCCGCAACGACGCCCAGGGCCTCGGCGACGTGCGCGACGCGGTCGAAGCGGTTTCCCGCCAGCTCGGCCGCCGGCTCAAGTTCCTGGTCGGCAAGCCCGGCCTCGACGGTCACTCCAATGGCGCCGAGCAGATCGCCGCGCGCGCCCGCGACGCCGGCATGGACGTGGTCTATGAGGGCATCCGGCTGACGCCGGAAGAGATCGTCAGCGCCGCGCGCGACCAGCGCGCCCATGTGGTCGGGCTCTCGATCCTGTCGGGCAGCCACGTGCCCCTGGTGCGCGAGGTGATGGAGCGCATGCGCGGCGAAGGACTCGAAATGCCGGTCGTGGTCGGCGGCATCATTCCGCCCGAGGACGAGAGCCTGCTGATGCAGGCCGGCGTCGCCGCCGTTTACACGCCGAAGAACTTCGAGCTGAACCGCATCCTTGCCGACGTGGTGAAAATCGTGGCACAGGCGAACGGCAACAACGCCTGAGTCGTACCCTCTTTGAACCAAATCCTCCGCATCGCCGAGATTGTCGTGCCGGTCTTCGCCGTGATCGGGCTCGGCTATTTCTTCGCCTGGACCCGCGTGTTCTCCGAGCGCGCCGCCGATGGGCTCTCCGACTACGTCTTCGTGGTCGCGATTCCGCTGATGATCATCCGCATCTTCATCGAGGCGAAATTGCCCGAGGGTTTGCCCTGGGGCTATTGGATCGCCTATTTCCTCGGCGTCGCCGTGGTGTGGACGGTCGGACAGACGATCTCGGCCTACCTGTTTCATCGCCGCCTGCGCGAGGCGGTGATCAACGGCTTCGCTTCGAGCCAGGCGAACGTCGTGCTGCTCGGCATCCCGCTCGTGCTTTCCGCCTATGGCGAGGCCGGCGCGGTGCCGCTCTTTTTGCTGATCGCGGTCCACTTGCCGCTGATGATGATCGCCGCGACCGTGATGATCGAAGGCGGCGAGGCCGGTCTCTCGGCGCCCGCACTCAAGCGCTTCGCATGGAACATGGCGACCAACCCGATCCTGATCGGCTTCTTCCTCGGGCTGATCGCGCGCGCTTCCGGCATGAGCCTGAGCGGCGTGCCGAAGGTCACGGTCGATATGATCGCGGCCTCCGCCGTGCCCTGCGCGCTGTTCGCGCTCGGCTTGGCGCTGCGCCGCTATGGAATTGCCGGCGACCTCGCGCTCTCGGTGGTGATTTCCGCGCTGAAACTGATGTTGCTTCCGTTCGTGGTGTGGTTGCTGGTCCGCTACGTCTTCCAGCTCGCGCCGGTCTATGCCGGCGTCGCGGTCATCTTTGCCGCCATGCCATGCGGGGTGAATTCCTATCTATTGGCGGAACGTTACAAATCGGGTGTCGCCGCCACGGCTAGCGCGGTGTCGATTTCGTCCGCGGCTTCGCTGTTCACGGCCGCGTTCTGGCTCTGGGTGCTCGGGATCGGGCTGAACTAGAGCCCGACCGCCCGCCGCACGTCGGCCGGCGTCCAGCCTGAGGCGTGCAGGTCGCGCAGCGTCGTGGACTTGTCGCGCTTGGCGAGCTTCCTTCCTTCACTGTCGAGCACGAGCCGGTGGTGGCGATAGACCGGGGCCGGGAGTCCGAGGATTTCCTGCAACAGCCGGTGCACGGAAGTCGCCTCGTAAAGATCGCGCCCGCGCACCACGTGCGTCACGCCTTGTAGCGCATCGTCGAGCACGACCGCGAGGTGATAGCTCGCCGGCGTCTCCTTGCGCCCGAGGATCACGTCGCCCCAGCGCTCCGGCGTCGCCGCGATCTCATGCACATCGCCATCGCCGGTCTCTGTCCAAGAAATCGGCTTGCCAACGCGCGCAAGCGCTTTCGCAAGGTCGAGCCGCAGCGCGAACGGCTCGTTGACCCGCCGCCGCGCCCGTTCGCCGGAAGACAGTTCATGCGAGCTGCCCGGATAGAACGGGACGCCGTCCGGATCGTGCGGCCAAGGGGCGCGTTCCGCGGCGAGGCGCGCGATCTCCGCGCGGCTTTCGAACGCGGGATAGACCAACCCGTCGCGTTCGAGCCGCGCCAATACCACGGCATATTCGACGAAATGCTCCGATTGCCGCCGCACCGGCTCCTCCCAGTCGATGCCGAGCCACTGCAAGTCTTCGTAGATGGCGGCCTCGAATTCGGGCCGGCAACGGGTCGGGTCGATATCCTCGATGCGCAAGAGGTGCCGCCCGCCCGCCGCGCGTGTCTGCTCGTAGTTGAGCATCGCCGACAGCGCGTGGCCCAGATGGAGATAGCCGTTTGGGCTGGGTGCGAATCGGAAGACCGGGCGGGTCGAAGCGGGTTGCATAAGCCCCTTCTAGATGGTTCTTCCCGGCGATGTCCTCCCGGATCGAAACCGAGGCCGATATCGAAACCGGCCTTGCGGCGCTTCTGCAGCTCAACCCTCGTTTTGGCGAGATACAGGCGCTGGCCGGGCCGTTGCCTTTGCGGCGGCGCGAGCCGGGCTTTGCCGGGCTCGCCACCATTGTTTGCTCGCAGCAGCTGTCGGTCGCCAGCGCGGCCGCGATCTGGGGCCGGCTCGCCGCTACATTCGATCCGTTCGAGCCGGCGGCGATCCTTTCGGCGCACGCCAACAAGCTGAAGCGTTGCGGACTCTCCCGGCCCAAGGTCGCGCACTTCAGGAGCATCGCGCGGGCGGTGACCGAAGGCAGCCTCGACCTTGCCATGCT
>DATEMT010000170.1:0-5458 GCA_035275445.1 Methyloceanibacter sp.
CCGTCCTCGGCGGGCGCCGTGATGTGGAAGGCGTCGCCTGACAAACCGTAACCGATGATTTCGGCGTAGATCCGCGCCCCGCGCGCCTTGGCGTGTTCGAGCGATTCGAGCACGACGACGCCTGCGCCCTCGCCCATGACGAAACCGTCGCGGTCGCGGTCATAGGGGCGCGAGGCACGTTCGGGCTGGTCGTTGAAATTGGTCGACAGCGCCCGGCACGCGGCAAACCCCGCGATCGCGAGCCGGCACACCGGCGACTCGCTGCCGCCGGCCAGCATGACATCGGCATCGCCGAGCTGCACCAGCCGCGCCGCGTCGCCGATGGCGTGCGCGCCCGTCGAGCAGGCCGTCACCACCGCGTGGTTCGGCCCTTTCAGGCCGTGCTCGATCGAGACATAGCCGGATGCGAGATTGATGAGGCGGCCGGGGATGAAGAACGGGCTCACCCGGCGCGGCCCCTTCTCGGCCAAGAGCAGCGAGGTCTTCTCGATGCCCTGAAGCCCGCCGATGCCGGAGCCGATCAGGACGCCGGTGCGGATTTGGTCTTCATAAGCGGTCGGCTTCCAGCCGGCGTCTCTCAGCGCCTGAGTGGCTGCGGCCATGGCATAGACGATGAACTCATCGACCTTGCGCTGCTCCTTCGGCTCCATCCAGTCGGATGGATTGAAGCTGCCGTTGGTGCCGTCGCCACGCGGCACCTGGCACGCTACTTGGCAGGTCAGGTCGGAGACGTCGAAATTGTCGATGCGCCGCGCGGCGTTGTCGCCGGCGAGGAGCCGGTCCCACGTCGTCTCGAGGCCGCAGCCGAGCGGCGTGACGAGACCAAGGCCTGTGATGACGACACGTCGCATCGCGCTTCGCGTGATCCTGGCGGGAAACCGATTCCGAGCCGTTCGATGGCTTCAATTCTACCGCGGGACGGCGGCGGGAGGCTCCGCGCGACGTCGCGTCACGCGGCGGTATTCTTCTCCAGGAACTTGATGGCGTCCCCGACCGTCAGAATGGTTTCCGCCGCATCGTCGGGAATCTCGCAGCCGAATTCTTCCTCGAAGGCCATCACCAGCTCGACGGTGTCGAGGCTGTCGGCCCCAAGGTCGTCGATGAAGCTCGCATTCTCGGTGACCTTGTCGGCCTCGACTCCGAGATGCTCCACCACGATCTTTTTTACGCGCTCCGAGATATCGCTCATATCCGCCTCACCCGTCCCTAAAACTGCCGGTCCTCAACCTTCGAACTCGCCCCGAGCCGGCGGTTCGCGCACCCCCGAGCGGCAAAGTCATAGCAGGGTTGATCGCGGCGGGATTGTCGTTTGTCAAGCCCCAACGAAACGGCCGCTTGCGTACCATACTTTGCCGGGCCTTGAAAGCAGCCGCCGCGCCTGTAAAACGGTTTTGCAACTGCGTCCCGAGCGTTGCTGTAAACCGTTATAACTCAATCTCTTAGACCATTATCATGCCGCCGTTGACGTGGATCGTCTCGCCGGTGACGTATCCCGCCTCGGCGCTCGCAAGAAACACCACCGCCGCGGCCACGTCCTCGGGCTTGCCGAAGCTCTGAGCCGGGATGGCGGCGGCGATCATCTCGACCTGCTTGGGCGTCAGCGCGTCGGTCATCGGCGTCTTGATGAAGCCGGGCGCAATGCAGTTGGCGGTGATGCCCCGGCTCGCCACTTCGCGCGCGAGCGACTTCGTCATGCCGACAAGTCCCGCCTTCGAGGCGGCGTAGTTGCCCTGTCCCGGATTGCCGAACACGCCCGAGATCGAAGCAATATTGACGATGCGCCCGGAGCGCCGTCGCATCATGCCGCGCAGGATGCCGCGCGTCAGCACGAACACCGAGGTCAGGTTGACCGCGATCACGTCGTCCCACTCCTCGTCCTTCATCCTCATGAACAGATTGTCGTGGGTAATGCCGGCGTTGTTGACGAGGATATCGACCTGGCCGAGCGTCTTTTCCGCCGTGTCGGCGAGCGCCGCCACCGCGCGGCGATCGCGCAGGTCGCAAGGCAGCACGAAGACGCGCGAACCGAGTTCGGCGGCGAGGGCTTCGAGCCGTTCGGCCTTGGTGCCCGATACGGCGACATTGGCGCCTTGCGCGTGCAGCACCTTGGCGATGGCGCCGCCGATCCCGCCGGTGGCCCCGGTGACGAGAGCGCCTTTTCCTGTCAGGTCGAACATCGAAGCCTCTCCTTTTCTCGCGCGGGTCAGGCCGCAAGGACCGAAACGACCGCTTCCACTTCCTCGGGCTGGCCGACGCTCTTCGCCTCGATTCCGTCGAAGCGCCGGGCAATTCCCGTAAGCACGCGGCCGGCGCCGACTTCATATACGGCGCTCACGCCGTTCTCCTTCAAAAAGAGCATCGTTTCCCGCCATCGCACCATGCCGGTCACCTGTTCGACCAGGCGCGCGCGGATCATCTCCGGGTCAGCGATCGGCGCCGCCAGCACATTGGCGACGAGCGGAACCGCGGGCGGCTCGATCGTGACCGTTGCGAGCGCCTCCCGCATCGCGTCAGCGGCGGGCTGCATCAAGGCGCAATGGAACGGCGCGCTCACCGGCAGCAGCACCGCCCGGCGCGCCCCGAATTTCGGCGCAAGTCCGACCGCCCGCTCGATCGCGGCTTTGGCACCCGAGATCACAACCTGTCCCGGCGCGTTGTCGTTTGCCGCCTCGCATACCGCGCCTTCGGCGGCGGCCTTGGCGAGGTCTTGGGCTTGGGCGAGATCGGCGCCGAGCAGCGCCGCCATCGCGCCCTCGCCGACAGGCACGGCCTCCTGCATGGCGCGGCCGCGCGTCTTCAACAGCCGCGCCGTATCGGCAATGCTCAAGGCGCCGGCGGCGGCTAGCGCCGAATATTCGCCGAGCGAATGTCCCGCGACGAAGGCCGCCTTGCGCGGAAGATCGAGACCCCTCTCGGTGAGCACGCGCATGGCGGCAAGAGAGACCGCCATCAGCGCCGGCTGCGCGTTCTCGGTGAGCGTGAGCTCGGCTTCGGGGCCCTCCCACATCAGCCGCGACAGGTTCTGCGACAGCGCCGCGTCAACTTCTTCGAAGACCGCACGCGCCGAAGGGTAAGCCTTGGCGAGCTCGGCGCCCATGCCGACAGCCTGGCTTCCCTGTCCGGGAAAAATGAAAGCAATGCTCATGGTTGCTGGATTTCGAGGTTCGCGGGTAGCGGCCAAAGACACCGTTTCGTTTCTGTCTGTCAAGACGAGCAAGCGGCGGCCTTTCGTCGTGGCGACAGGCGACGAATCTTTGCCCATCATGGCGAAACGAAAAGATAGCGTACGCGTTGAAATCCCCATGCTAGAACATTGTTCGCGCAGAAATCTTTTCTCCAGCCTGGCCACGGAGTAGATCGATGAATCGTCCCGCTTTCCTCGGCGCCCTCGTTGCAGCGTTCGGCCTTGCAAGCGGCACCGCGCTGCTCTTGGCCGCCGACGCCCAGCCTTGGCCTTGGAAGTCCAAGCTCCCCCCCGACCCCGCGCTCATCGTATTGACCTCGATCCAGGACGTGACCGCCGCCATCAGCAAATCGGATCCTCCGACCGTGACCATCACGGTTAACGCTATGGCGCCGACCCCGAACTACAGCGAACTCCAGCTCACGCCGCGCATGGGCGACACCAAGGACCTGATCTTCGCCTTCGACGCCAAGGGACGTCCGCCCCAGGATCTCAGCAGCCAAGTCATCACGCCGGTAAGCTTCACCGTCGAGTATGCCGATGCACCGATCGAGAAGGTCGGCGTTGTCGAGATCAACGCCCAAGAGGGCTGCAAGGCCTTCTCGTTGACCGAGAACAAGGCGACCGAATGCACCTCGATCTCGGCCCCGCAATAGGGCGTCTCCAGGTCGGGCCCTCGCCCTTGCAAAGGCGGCGCAAAGTCTTATAAGACGCCCACTAGCAACCGCTCCGGTCGGAGGCTGAACGGAGGACCGCTCTGTCGTGAGCGTAGGCGAAAGCCGCCCTCCCGTGTCTCCGCTCTCTGGGTCGTCTCTTGGGCCTTCCTTCTAAAGCGCCCATGCGAGGCTTCGCGCCGGAGCAAACGAAGAAGGAAAGGCGCTTCATGCCTCTCTACGAGCACGTATTTCTGGCGCGGCAGGATATCTCCGCCCAACAGGTCGAGACCCTGCTGCAAGACTTTCGCACCCTGATCGAGGGCCGCGGCGGGTCGATCGCCAAGACCGAATATTGGGGCCTCAAGTCGCTTTCGTTCCGCATCAAGAAGAACCGCAAGGCGCATTACGCGCTCATGAACATCGATGCCCCGCACGACGCCGTGAACGAGCTCGAGCGGCAAATGCGGCTTTCGACCGACATCATCCGCTTCCTCACCGTGCGGGTCGATGAGCACGAGGCAGGGCCGTCGCCGATGATGCGCCGGGCCGATCGCGACGAGCGCGATGGCCGAGGCGACCGCGACCGCGATCGTGATCGCGGCGACCGCGGTGATCGCGGCGATCGCGGTGATCGCCGCGGGGGCCGTCGCGACCGCGACTTTGCCCCGCGCGAAGTGCGCGGCGGGGGCGAGGCGGAGGCCACTGACACGAACGCGGGCGAGGAGAACGCAAGATGAGCATGACCCAAGTCCAGGCCCGGCGCCCGTTCTATCGCCGGCGCAAGACCTGCCCCTTCTCCGGGGACAAGGCGCCGAAGATCGACTACAAGGACGTGAAGCTCTTGCAGCGTTACGTCTCCGAGCGAGGCAAGATGGTGCCGAGCCGCATCACGGCCGTGTCGGCCAAGAAGCAGCGCGAGCTTGCGCGGGCGATCAAGCGCGCGCGGTTCCTCGGTCTTCTGCCCTACCTCATCCAGTAGGGAGCGCGAAAAGCCCGAAGCCGCGCTTTGGGCTTGAATCGAAGTTGGGGCGGGAGCCTTCCCTCCCCTAACCGCTTGGAGGCGGGACAGCGCAAAGATGCCAACACCGCTTATCATCGGCGCAGGTTCGGGCCTTGTCGCCGCGGCGCTATTCGCCTCGGCCGCGACCGCGACGGCTCTTGCCAGCGTGCTGTTCTATCTTGCGCCGCTTCCGCTTTGTCTCGCCGCTCTCGGCTGGGGAACGACCGCTGGACTGACTTCGGCGCTGGCAGGCACGCTCGTCATCGCTCTCGGGCTCGGCCCCGCCGCGGCCGGGCTCTTCGCCCTTTCGATCGCCGCGCCGATCGCGTTTCTGACCCGTCTTGCTCTTCTGTCGCGCCCCGTTCCGGCAGCCGGCGGCGCGCCGAGCACCGCGCTCGAATGGTACCCCCCGGGCCGTCTTGTGGGCTGGGCCGCGCTCATCGCCGGCCTCCTTGCCGCCCTTCTCGTGCTCGTCCTCGGTTACGACCAGGAGAGTTACCAGAAGTCGATCCGCGAGGTTTTGAGCCACAGCGCCCTCAAGGAGCTCGATACCGACGGCACGCTCTTCACCGATGAGAATCTGACGAAAATCGCCGGCCTGATCGCATGGGTGCTTCC
>DATEMT010000171.1:0-6646 GCA_035275445.1 Methyloceanibacter sp.
GGGGGCGTGGATCTGGTCGAGCCGCCTTGCGCGCTCCGCCTCGGTGAGCCCGAAATTTGCCGGCACGGGGCGGCCTTCGCTCTCGCTCACGATCAGGCTTTTCGCCTCGGGGGCGCGGTTGCAGTCGATGATGAGGCGGGAGGCGTCGGGCCAGAACAGCGGCCCGTCGAATCGCACGGCGAGGCGCCGGGCGACGCCGAGCGCGCCTGGATCCCAGGCGATGTGGGTTTGAAGCGCGTCCTCGGCGAATCCGAACGACAGATACCCGTCAGGGATGCGGTTCGAGCCATGATCGCAGACGAAGACGAAAGGCCCTGGACCGTCTGGATTTTCGCTGACGATCAAGCTGCGCGCTCCCCACGCCCGCACTCGGGGTCTTGGCCCGCTTGTCTCCCCACCCCGCGAAGCAAAGGTTCGGCGAGCTCGCTCGGAATCGGCATGGTCGCTTGCTCGATCTAGCGTGGATCATGCGTCGCTTAGAGCGGCGGCGCGCCAATGGGCAACCGATCATAGTCTTCGAAAGCGAAGTCTCGCAAATCCCGAATTGCACAGATTTCATGCGACCCGAGCCCAAAGCGGCGTCAAAACCTCCTTTTGACTATGGCAATTCGGCCACAGCCCAAAGCTGTTTTTATAAACAGGCTGGTTTTTCATTGCGCCAGAGATCGGTGCGCATATTCTTGTCATGAACGGGGGACTTTGCACCGCAAAGCGCAAAAATCGACTGCGGTCGAATGTCTCAACGGGACAAAAACGGGGGACAAAAATTATGGCTCGGCGCAACAGGGAAGTGGGCTTCGTCAAGTCGTGCGTTCTGGCTTCGGCGGTCATCGCGGGCTTGGCGTTGCCGGCGGCGCAAGCCGACGACAAAAAGCTGACGCTGTCGGCGACTACATACATTGCTACGGACTATATGTTCCGGAGCATTTCCAACACCAATCAGCGGCCCGAAGCTGCCGCTGAGTTCGACCTGCTCTACGGCATATTCTATGCCGGTATGTGGGGCTCCAACACCGCTTTCGGCGACGGCATCGAGATCGACTACTATGCCGGCATCACGCCGAAATGGGGACCGATCACCTTCAATTTCGCCGGCCTCTACTACACCTATCCGGGCGACGACAGCATCGCCTATTTCGAAGCTAAGGCCGGCGCCTCGTACACGACTGGCCAGTGGACCCTCGGCCTCAACGATTATTGGTCGCCGGACAATTTCCAGTTCTTCGGAAATTCGAACGCGATCGAGGGATCGGTGGCTTACGCTTTCAAGGGCAAGCTGTTCAACTTCTTCGCGCCCACGCTGAGCGGCGGCCTCGGCTTCCAGAGCTACGAGAAGAATGCCGACGATTACACCTATTGGAACGCCGGTCTGACGCTCGGCTTCTGGGACCATTATTCCTTCGACGTCCGCTACTACGACACCGACTACGACAGCAACCAGTGCTTGGCCCAGAGCGGCGGTCGGAACAACTGCGACGCGCGGGCGGTCGGAATGCTCAAGGCGGTGTTCTAGGAGATTCAGAACTTCCCCAAAAAAACACTTCCCACCTCAAGGGGCGCCCGAGCGGCGCCCCTTTTTCTTTGCCGGCGACACCGGTCGATGACGGCGTCGGCCGAGCCGCCCAAAGCCGCATCGCCGTCGCATGGGAAATCCAGATTTGCCCTGTTGCTTTAACGTCGCGCAAGGCCATGCCGAGGCGAGGTTGCGTTCGAGGCCGCACGCCCGCGAGAGCGAGCTTTGACGCGGGCTGTTTTCCTTGACAATTCTAGAACCTAGCCAATAATTCGCCGTGTAGCCCATTCTCGTTCACGGGCCCCGTCAAGGTTGGGATGCCCTTGAGATTGTGGAGGTTCTACGTGTCCGGTTCACGATCGATCCTGAAGATCGTGCGGCGGAAAGCGGCCTTGGCCGCGCCGCCGAAAGTCGCGATCTCAAGCGGCATGAACTCGAAGCTGCGCTTGCTCCTGCTTTGCGCCCGGATCGGCTATACGCCCCACGCCTGCTTCTAGCGCTTGTCGGCGCCCCGTTTGGGCTTCGTTTCTGCTGGAGGCTGTCCCGTGACCAACACATACCAATCCGCGCAATTGATAGAGCTCGATGCTCTTCACCACCTTCATCCATTCACCAACCACAACGCGCTCCGCACCGGCGGTGCGCGCGTCATCGTCCGCGGCGACGGACCCTACATTTGGGACAGCGAAGGCAACCGCATCCTCGACGGCATGTCGGGCCTGTGGACGGCGAATATCGGGCACAGCAGCCAGGAACTGGCCGAGGCGGCGTACCGGCAAATGCTCGAACTGCCTTACTACAACACCTTCTTTCGCACCACGCATGCGCCGGTCGTGCAACTCGCGCGCAAGCTCGCCGAGATCGCGCCGGAAACTCTCAATCAGGTTTTCTTCGGCTCGTCAGGCTCGGAATCGAACGACACCGCCATCCGTCTCATCCGGCACTACTGGGCGCTCAAGGGCGAGCCCAAGCGCCGGATCATTATTTCGCGCAAGAACGCCTATCACGGCTCGACCATCGCTGCAGGTTCGATGGGCGGCATGAGCCACGTGCACGCGCATTCCTACCCACGCTACGAAGGCTTCCGCCACATCATCGATCCTTATTGGTACGGCGAGGCCGAGCCCGGCGAAACGCCGGAGGCCTTCGGCCTTCGCGCCGCCCGCGCGCTCGAAGAGGAGATCGTTGCCGTCGGGCCTGAGAACGTCGCCGCCTTCGCCGCCGAGCCGGTGCAGGGCGCAGGCGGCGTCAAGATCGCGCCTTCGACCTATTGGCCCGAGGTGCAACGCATTGTCGACAAATACGGGATCCTGCTGTTGGCCGACGAGGTCATCACCGGCTTTGGCCGGCTCGGCACCTGGTTCGCGTCGCAATATTACGGCATCAGGCCGAACATCATCACCTTCGCCAAGGCGGCCACCTCCGGCTATCTGCCGCTCTCCGGCATCCTCGTCGACGACATGATCGGCGATGCGCTGATGGCCCATGACGACGATTTCCACCACGGTTACACCTTCTCCGGTCACCCCGTGTGCTGCGCCGTCGCGCTCAAGAACCTCGAGATCATGGAGCGGGAGAAGCTCGTGCCGCGCGTCAGGGAATACACCGGACCTGCGCTGGCGAAGACGTTGGCGAAATTCGCCGACCATCCGCTCGTCGGCGAGGTTCGGTCGGTCGGGCTGCTCGGCGCCATCGAACTTGTCGCCGACAAGCGCACAAGGCGGCGCTTCGCCGATCCCGGCCGCGTCGGGCTGATCTGCCGCGATCATTTCATCCGCGAAGGCTTCATCATGCGCGCGGTGTTCGACACCATGGTCACGGCGCCGCCCTTGATCTGGACCGATGTCCAGTTCCGCGAGGCGGAAGCCGCGATCGGCCGCGCGCTCGATCTGACGATGAGAGATGTGGCTGGAGAAATCGCCGCATGAGCCGTCCGATCGTCGTCATTCCGACTTGCACCAAGCTGATCGACGGTGATGTCTTCGACGCGGTCGGCCGCAAATACGCCACCGCCGTCGCCGAGGTCGCCGAGTGTCAGCCGCTGCTGGTGCCGGCCGGCATGGCGGATATCCCGACCTTGCTCGAGATCGCCGACGCGATTCTCCTGTCGGGGAGCCCGTCGAACGTGGCGCCCCGGCATTATGGCGACGAAGCCCCTCTGATGGAGGACAGGCTCGATCCCGTGCGCGATGCGCTGACGCTGCCGCTCATCAGGGCGGCGGTCGAGCGCAAGAAGCCGCTTTTCGCCATTTGCCGCGGCTTTCAGGAGCTGAACGTGGCGCTCGGCGGCAGCTTGCACCAGGCCGTCCACGCCGTGGACGGGCATAAAGATCATCGCGCGCGGAGCGAGCTTCCCTTCGAGGAGCGCTATGGGCCGATGCACCCCGTCACCCTCTCCGGCCGCTTGCGCGACTGGATCGGCAGCGACGAGATCATGGTCAACTCGCTGCATTGGCAGGGCATCGCCCGGATTGCCGACGGGCTCAAGCCCGAGGCCTTCGCCGAGGACGGGCTGATCGAGGCGGTGCGCGGACCTGACGAGGCTGCGTTCTGTCTTGGCGTGCAGTGGCACCCGGAATGGGCGGCAAAGTCCAATCCGGTCTCGACCGTTCTCTTCCGCCGCTTCGGCGCGGCGGCGCGAGGCGCCACGACATGAAGGGCGCCAGGCTCGCCATCGACGAGGTGAAGGCGTTTCTCGACACCAATCCCGGCGTGCAGTGGATCGACGCCTTCCTTTTCGACATGAACGGCATTCCCCGCGGCAAGCGCATGCGCCGGTCCGATCTGCCGGGCGCCGTCACCAACGGGATCATGATGCCGACCTCCGTCTTCATCATGGACCCGCTCGGGAATTGCGTGGAGGAGACCGGCCGGTTGTGGGAGACGGGCGATCTGGACCACCAGTGCCATTTGCTTTCCGGCACGCTCCGCCCCGTTCCGGTCGGCGACGGCAAGCACGCGCAAGTGGTCATGACGGTGGAGGACAGGGACGAACTCGATCCCCGCACCGTGCTCGCCGATCAAGTCGAGCGCTTCGCCCAACTGGGTCAGGTCCCGGTCGCGGCCGTCGAGCTCGAGTTCTACGTGTCGCGCAAGCACAGCAACGGCAGCTTCGCGCTTCAATCCCCGGAAGGCGTCTCCGGCGACCCCGCACAGCCGCTCACCTTCGGCTTCGAGGAGATGGACGCGCTCTCGCCGTTCATCGACGACATCTACCGCATCTGCGAGGCCCAGGGTCTCCCGGTCGATGCCGTCATGAAGGAGTCCGGTCCCGGGCAGTTCGAGATCAATCTGAAGCATCGCGCCGATGCCGTGGCCGCCGCCCTCGACGGGCTTCTGTTGAAGCGCGCGGTCAAGGCCGCCGCACGGGCGCATCTGCTCGAAGCCACCTTCATGCCGAAGCCCCACCATGACTGGGCCGGTTCCGGCATGCACGTCCATTTGAGCCTGCTCGACCGCTCGGGTGCGAACCTGTTCGCCGGCGATCCCATCTCGCCGCTGTTCCGTCACGCGCTTGGCGGCATGCGCGAGACTATGGCCGACTTCATGGCGATCTGGGCCCAGTCCGCCAACGCCTATCGCCGCTATGTGCCCAAGGCCTATGTGTCGCTGGCGGCGCATTGGGGCTTCAACAACCGCACCGTGGCGCTCAGGATCCCCCGCGGGCAGGACAGCGCGACCCGCATCGAGCATCGAGTCGCCGGCGCCGACGCCAATCCCTATCTCGTGATCGCCTCGATGCTTGCCGGCATAAGTCACGGCGTCGCCAACCGCATCGACCCAGGGCCTGCGGTCGAGGGCGACGCCGAAGCGCTCGAGGCGCCGCCGCTCCCGACCGCCTGGGTCAATGCGCTCGATCGTTTCCAGCGTTCCGGCGTCGTTCGCAGCGCCTTCGGCACCTCGTTCCAGGAGGTTTTCTCCCGGCTGAAACACGCCGAGCGCTGCAATTTCGAACGCATCGTCACCCCGCTCGATCATCTCTGGTACTCGCGCGTCGCTTGAGGCCGTCGATGAATACGTTTGCATATTCGCGGAAAGTCGTAAGATCGGCCTTGACCGCGCCGAGCGGGAGGAGGTCGCCGTGAACCTGATCGCCAAGAAATTCCCCAATGCGGCCCTGATCGACGGCAAATGGGTCACCTCGAACAAGAACTTTTCCGTGCTCGACCCGGCCACCGGTGAGGAGATCACCACCGTTCCCAATCTCGGCGCCGAGGACGCGACCCGAGCCATCGATGCGGCCGCCCGCGCGCTCCCGGCCTGGTCGGCCAAGACGGCCAAAGAGCGGGCCATCGTCCTCAAGCGCTGGTTCGATCTCGTAACCGCCGAAACCGAAAATCTCGCCCAGTTGATGACGACCGAGCAGGGCAAGCCGCTCGCCGAGTCGCGCGCGGAAGTGGCCTATGGCGCCGCCTTCATCGAATGGTTCGCCGAAGAGGGCAAGCGCGCTTACGGGCGGACCATCCCGACCACGGTCGCCTCGAAGCGCTACATCACCATCAAGCAGCCGATCGGCGTCGTCGCCGCGATCGCGCCGTGGAATTTCCCCATCGCCATGATCACGCGGAAAGTGGCGCCCGCGCTCGCATCGGGCTGCACCATCGTGGTCAAGCCCGCGGCCGAAACCCCGCTTTGCGCCCTTGCGCTCGCCAAGCTCGGCCTCGACGCCGGTCTTCCGCCGGGCGTGCTCAACATCGTGACCACTACCGGCGCGGCGGCAATCGGCCGCGTCTTCTGCGAGGACGGCCGCGTGCGCAAGCTCTCCTTCACCGGCTCGACCGGGGTCGGCAAGCTGCTCTACCGTCAATGCGCCGACACCGTGAAGAAGCTCACGCTCGAGCTTGGCGGCAACGCGCCTCTGATCGTGTTCGACGACGCCGATCTCGACCAGGCCGTGGCCGGCGCCATGGCCTCGAAATATCGCAACGCGGGCCAGACTTGCGTCTGCGCCAACCGCATCCTGGTGCAATCGGGCATCTACGACCGCTTCGCCGCCGCCCTGGTCGAGGCGGTGAAGAAGCTCGCCGTCGGGCCCGGGCTCGAAGCCGGCACCAATATCGGCCCGCTGATCAACAGCGAGGCGATCGCCAAGGTCGAGAGCCTTGTCGAGGACGCGGTCGAGAAAGGCGCGAA
>DATEMT010000172.1:0-12426 GCA_035275445.1 Methyloceanibacter sp.
GAGAGTGACACTTTTCTTTTATGTCGCAATAGGTGTATGCGCGCTTGCTTTCCAAATTTCTCCCGCCGCGAGCGGCCTCGAGAATTGCTACGCCGTCAGGGCAACGGCGGACGCGCGCAACCAAAGGGTTTCCAGGGAACGCGCTGAAAACCGATTGCATCGTCACATTGCCGACGAGATGAGGAGCGCAGGCGGCAAATCCGTGGGCCCGACGTCGGTCCACTGCATCCGCAATGCGTGCGAAGCGTCAGCCTGGGTCTGCCGTCACTGAAGACGACTTTGCTCGTTTGTTTTTTGACCTGGCGGCGGGTCGTCTCGCGCTGGGAGCATTCTGAATTGTGACTTGGTCAGGAGCTCAAAACGATGACGACACGCCGCCAGTTCATGATCTCCGTTCCCGCCGCCGCCGCCGCCTTTGCCCTGGCGGAGAACTTCATCCTCGAGGCGACGCCGGCACGCGCGCAGCAGATTGACCCGTTAGCGGGCCACTTCCATCCCAAGGGCAAAGCACCCTCGAAGTTCACTTTGGAAGTTCTCGATCAGGCCAAGGCTGCGCGGCCATTCGGCGACAAGCGAGATTTCGAGGAGCATGCAAAGGGGCTTATCGCTCCCATGAAAGATCTCAAGATCATGGCTGACGCCGGCCATGTCGCCTGGGACATGGATCGGTTCCAGTTTTTGAACGCCCAAGACGAATTCGACAGCATCCATCCCTCGCTGCTCCGCCAGGCTAGATTCACCACCAATTACGGTCTCTACGAGGTGATCCCGGGCATCTATCAAGTGCGGGGATTCGACCTCTCCGACATTTCGTTCGTGCGGGGCAAGACCGGCTGGATCGTTTTCGATCCATTGGTAACCGCCGAAGTGGTCCGCGCGGCCTGGAAGCTGTTCCAAGAGCATGTCGGCGAAGGCCTGCCCGTCACTGCGGTGATCTTTTCGCACACGCATGGCGACCATTGGGGTGGCGTGCGCGGCATCGTTGACGAGGCGGATGTACGGTCGGGAAAGGTCCCTATCATCGCTCCGGTCGACTTCATGGAGTTCACGGTCTCCGAGAATGTCTATGCCGGCAACGCGATGAACCGGCGTCTCTTTTACCAATACGGGTTGCTCTTGCCCGCGAGTCCGCACGGTTATGTCAGCCAGGGACTGGGACAGGCTGTTTCCGCCGGCGCGTCAGGCCTGATCGCGCCCACGCGCTACGTCGAGAAGGATGTCGAAGAGTTCGAGGTCGATGGCGTCAAGATGGTGTTTCAGAACACGCCGAACACCGAAGCACCTCGCGAAATGAACACCTACATCCCGGACATGAAAGCACTGTGGATGGCGGAAAACGTCATAGCCTCGCTGCACAATATCTACACGCTGCGCGGCGCGCCGGTACGCGATCCCCTGCGTTGGTCGAAATATATCAGCGAGGCGCTATACCGCTTCGGCTTGGAGGCCGAAGTCATGTTCGCCTCGCATCATTGGCCGCGTTGGGGGAACGAGCGCATCCAGGAAGTTCTGCGCGGCCAGCGCGATTTGTACGCCCATATGAACAACCAAGTCCTCCACCTCGCGAACCAGGGCGTGACGATCAACGAAATACACAACGTCTATGAGCTTCCCAAGGGCCTACAGGAAAAGTGGTACTGCCGCGGTTACCATGGCTCTGCTCAACACAACAGCCGCGGAGTGATCCAGCGCTATCTGGGTTTTTGGGATTGCAATCCCACCACTCTCATACCGCTTTCGCCGACCGACTCGGCGCCCCTCTACGTCGAGATGATGGGTGGTGCGGATAAGATCGTGACGCGGGCCCGCGAATTGCATGACGACGGGAAGTATCTGCTCGCATCGGAAATCCTGAACAAGCTGGTGCTGGCCGAACCGGATAACGAGACCGCCCGGGACCTCCTTGCCGACGTGTTCGAGCAGCTCGGCTACCAACAAGAGAACCCCGGCCTGCGTAATAGCTTCCTGGCCGCCGCTTACGAACTCCGCTCGGGCATTCCCGAAGGCGAAACTGCAAATTCAAGCAGCCCTGACGTCATCCGCGCAATGTCGACGGAGCTGTTCCTCAACTTCTTGGGAATCCGCATGGACAGTCGCAAAGCGGAAGGCATGCGCTTTACCATCAACCTCATGACGCCGGACAACGGCGAGACGTTTTTGATCGAGCTTGAGAACGCGACCCTGACCAACATCAAGGGCTTCACCGCCGACAAACCCGACTTGGCGCTCACCATCAACCGCTCCGACCTTGAGCAGACGATGATGGGGGCGAAGACCCTCGAGGCGCAGATCGGCGACGGTACCGCAAAAGTGAAGGGTGACGTCGGCGTTCTCAAAAAACTGGCCTCGACCATGGTGGAGTTCGATCCACGTTTCGAGATCATGCCTGGCACGAAAGCCCGGAAGCCCGAAGTCACCGGCTATGTCGAGTCGGGCCTGTTAGGCGAAGCCGATCCATACGAAGCTGTGCCGCGTCAAACGATCGCGGAATAAGGGGCATCGACGGCGGATCCTCGAATAGGGTCGCGGGGCGCGCCCGTGTCAGGAAGGCCGATCGCGGTGGCAGAAACATTTTGACCCGGATTGAGGGTTCGCTTTATGCCCTGCCTTGCGCGAGCGTCAGTTGACGGTTGCGCCCGGTTCCAAATGCACAAGCGTTAGACACTCTTTTCTAACGATCTGAAAATACAAAGAAAACGCGACGTATGGGCCTATGAGAGGCCCTTCGCCAAGCCTTCGAGGAGAGTCCCATGGCCGCCCCGCGTGGCCCGCGCCCCCGCCCCGGCGTTCTCGACATCGCGCCCTACGTGCCGGGCACGAGCGCGCTCCCTGGCGCGCAGTCCGTGATCAAGCTCTCCTCGAACGAGACTCCGTTCGGGCCGTCGCCCCGCGCGCTCGCGGCCTATCGCGAGGCCGCCGGCGCGTTGTCGCGTTACCCCGACGGTTCAGCCCGGCCTTTGCGCGAGGCGATCGCGGCTTTCTACGGCCTCGATGCCGCCCGCATCGTCTGCGGCGCCGGCTCCGACGAGCTGCTCAACCTGCTTGCTGCCGCTTATCTCGGACAAGGCGACGAGGCGATCTACAGCGCCCACGGCTTCCTCGTTTACAAGATCGCGATCATGGCGCGGGGCGCGACGCCGGTGGCCGCTCCGGAGACGGAGCTGACCGCCGATGTCGATGCCATCCTCGCTTGCGTGAGCCCGCGGACGCGTCTCGTGTTCATCGCCAATCCCAACAATCCGACCGGAACCTATCTGCCGTTCGACGAAGTCAAGCGCCTGCGCGAAGGGCTTCCCGGCGACGTGCTGCTGGTGCTCGACGCCGCCTATGCCGAATATGTGCGCAAGAACGATTACGAGGCGGGCATCGAGCTTGTCGCGACGTCGTCGAACACGGTGATGACGCGCACCTTCTCCAAGCTCTACGGGCTTGCTTCGCTTCGCATCGGCTGGGCCTACTGCCCGCCTTCGATCGCCGATGCGCTGAACCGGATCAGGGGTCCGTTCAATGTGTCGGGGCCGGCGATCGCAGCCGGCGTTGCTGCGCTTGGCGATCAGCCTTGGGCGCAAGCGGCAGTCGAACATAACGAGCTGTGGCGCGGGAAGCTCGCCGAGGAATTTTCCGGCATCGGGCTTGAGGTCGCGCCGAGTGCGGCCAATTTTCTCCTCCTGCAATTCGGGGCGCGGAACGGCAAATCGGCGGTCGCCGCCGACAAGTTCCTGCATGAGCGGCGCATCATCTTGCGGCGGGTGGAGGAATACGGCCTGCCCGGCGCGCTGCGCATGACCATCGGCACCGAAGACGAGAACCGCGCCGCGCTCGAAGCACTCACCGCCTTCATGCGGGGCAATGGCGCCCGGCAATGAAGACGCCGCTTTACGACACGCTCGCCCTTATCGGCGTTGGGCTGATCGGTTCCTCGATCGCCCGGGCCGCCCGCGCCCACGGCGCCGTGCGCCAGATCGTGACGACGGCGCGCTCGGCGAAAACCAGACAGCGTGTCGCCGAGCTCGGCATCGCCGACAAGGTGGTCGAGACCAACGTCGACGCGGTCAAGGACGCCGATCTCGTCATCGTCTGCATTCCCGTTGGCGTCTGCGGCGCGGTCGCCAAGGAAATCGGCCCGCATCTGCAGCCGGGTGCCACGGTTTCCGACGTGGGTTCGGTCAAGAGCTCGGTCATCCGCGACATGGGCGCGCATTTGCCCAAGACGGTTCATTTCGTGCCGGCCCATCCTGTCGCGGGCACGGAGCACTCCGGTCCCGACGCGGGCTTTGCCGAGCTGTTCGAAGGCCGCTGGTGCATCTTGACGCCGCCCGAGGGGACCGACGCGGAAGCCGTCGATCGGCTCGCCGCCTTCTGGCGCCTCATCGGCGCCAAGGTCGAGATCATGAGCGCGGAGCATCACGACCTCGTTCTCGCCATTACCAGCCACGTGCCGCATCTCATCGCCTACAATATTGTCGGCACCGCCGCCGACATGGAGGAGGTCACGCAGTCGGAGGTCGTCAAGTTCTCGGCCGGCGGCTTCCGCGACTTCACCCGCATCGCCGCGTCGGACCCGGTGATGTGGCGCGACGTGTTCCTCAACAACAAGGAGGCGGTGCTGGAAATGCTCGGGCGCTTCTCCGAGGACCTCGCTGCCCTTCAGCGCATGATCCGCTGGGACGACGGAGAAGCACTCGAAGCGCTGTTCACCCGCACCCGCGCCATTCGCCGCGGGATCATCGAAGCGGGGCAGGACACCGACGCGGCCGATTTCGGCCGGCCGCACGGCCACGACGACTGAAAACGCATGGCTGAGCTTTGGGTGTTCGGCTACGGCTCTCTGATGTGGCAGCCGGGGTTCGCCTTCACCGAGCGCGTACCGGCGGCGCTGATCGGCGCGCACCGTTCGCTTTGCATCTATTCCTTCCATCATCGCGGCACCCAGGAACGCCCGGGTCTCGTGCTTGGCCTCGACAAGGGTGGCGCCTGCCGCGGCATCGCTTTCCGCGTCGAGGCCGGCAAGCGCGAGGAGACGATCGCCTATCTCCGCGCCCGCGAGCAGGTGACCGACGTCTATGTCGAGGCGATCAAGAAGGTGAGCCTGCTCGACGGCTCGGGCCGCGAATGCGACGCCCTGTGCTACATGGCCGACCGCGGCCACCCGCAATATGCCGGCCGCCTGTCACTGGCGCGGCAGGCGGCGCTGGTGCGATCGGCCGTCGGGCTGGCCGGCGGCAATGTCGAGTACGTGCTGAATACGGTGCGCCACCTCGAGGCGGTGGGCATTCACGACGCCGAGCTTGCGGCGCTGGCAAAGCGCCTGGCGGCAACGCCCGGCGGCGCGCCGAAGACTTGAATATTGCCGCGGAGATCGGGCGCCAAGGCGGGTCGCTTCCGCCAGCTTGCGCTTAGCTCTCTTCCTTGACGTCGAGCACCTGGCGGCCGCGATAGCGGCCCGATTTCAGGTCGATGTGATGCGGCCGGCGGAGTTCGCCCGAATCCTTATCCTCGACATAGGTGGGAGCCGCGAGCTTATCGTGGCTCCGCCTGTTGCCTCGCTTCATGCGCGAGACTTTTCTTTTGGGAACTGCCATTCTCGTAAAACCCTATCGACGGACTGGCGCTGTTTCGCTGCGCCTGATTGAGCCCGCCTTATAGTGGCAATCGTCGGGGCTGGCCAGAGGCCCGAAGGACAAAATGCAGGCTTAGCGCCGTGGCTCGATGCACCACGTGCGCGGGACCATGATCGGCACGCGCCGCTCGACCGCGCGGGTGACCAGCAGCATGCGCCGGCTCGGCCTTGCCGGGTTCCGAAAACGCGGATTGGGCAGCGCCGCCACCAGGAGGACCGCTTCGTGGCGGGACAGGTCCGCCGCGCTTTTGTGGAAATAGTAGCGGCTGGCGGCCTCGACCCCGAAGATGCCGGGGCCGAATTGGGCGACATTGAGATAGACCTCCATCATCCGCGTCTTCGTCCACAGCGCCGACATGATATAGGCAAGCGGCACCTCGATCGCCTTGCGGATATAGCTTCGCCCGCTCCACAGGTAGAGGTTCTTCGCCGTCTGCATCGGTATCGTGCTCGCGCCGCGAAAGGCCCCGAATCCCCCGCCTTCCTTGATGGCCTCGTTCACTGCGCTCCAATCGACGCCCCAATGGGCGCAGAAACGGCCGTCCTCGCTCGCGATTGCCGCGAGTGGCAGTTGCGGCGACATCGCCTCGATCGGCAGCCATTGGTGGCGAAGCGTATGCCCCCTCAGCTTCTCCACGGCCATGACCGGGGTGATGAGCGGATTGATGAAGCGAAAGGCGATGATGGAAAGGATGATGACGGCGGCGATCGCCAAAATGAGGCCAACCGCGCGCCTGAGCCAGGGATGCTTTTTTCGCCTCATGCCGCGCTTCCCCGCGCGCTCGCCTGAGACCGCTTCGACCGTCATGACTGGGCTTTTACCCTCGGGTTGCCGCCTCAAGCAACGTCGTATTAGGGTAGGGATTACTGGTCATTTTGCGGCAAAGCGCCGCTGGCGTCTCGCTTTCCCCCATGTCCTTCCTCGCTGAACTCGAACGCGTGGCGGCCGCCGTCGAGAGACGGCTCGACCGGCTGCTCGGAAAGACCGGCGAGAAGCCCGAGGACAAGCGGCTCGGCGAAGCCATGCGCTACGCGGCGCTTGGCGCCGGCAAGCGCCTGAGGCCGTTCCTTTTGATCGAGTCGGCGCGGCTGTTCGGCATCGGCGAGGAGGAAGCGCTTTCGGCCGCGACCGCGCTCGAATGCATCCATTGCTACTCGCTCGCCCATGACGACTTGCCCGCCATGGACGACGACGCCATCCGGCGCGGCCGCCCCGCCCTCCATGTCGCCTTCGACGAAGCAACCGCCATCCTTGCCGGCGATGCGCTGCTCACGCTCGCCTTCGAGATCCTGAGCGACGAAGCCACCCACCCCGATCCCGCCATCCGCGCCGAGCTTGTCCTGCTTCTCGCGCGCGCCGCCGGCTGGCGCGGCATGGCGCAAGGCCAGGCGCTCGACCTCAGCCCGGAGCGGCAGGGGTTCACGCCGGTCGAGATCGCCGTCATGCAGGCGCTCAAGACCGGCGCCCTGTTCCGTTTCGCCTGCGAGGCGGGGGCGGCGCTCGGCCGCGCCGGGCCGCCCGAGCGCGCTGCTCTCATCGCCTACGCCTCCGCCTTCGGCCAGGCCTTCCAGCTCGCCGACGATCTGCTCGACGCCGAAGGCGATGCGGCCGCCCTCGGCAAGGCGGTGGCCAAAGACGCGCGCCGCGGCAAGGCGACGCTCATCGCCCGTCTCGGCGCGAACGAGGCTCGGAAACGCTTAGGCGCCTTGCTGCACGAGGCCGAATCCGCCCTTGCGCCCTTCGGCGATCGGGCCAACGCCCTGGTTAAAACCGTGCGATTCGCGGTAGACCGTACGCGCTGACGAGGAGAGGCAATGGCACCCCAGGCAAAATCGCCAACAGCGCGGAACACCAAGAACCGGTCGCTATGGGCGACGCTGGCAACGCACGGTCAGGCGCAGATTCGTTTCCTCGTCGCAGCGTCGGTCGGCCTCATCGTCGCCCTGCTCTTGCCGACCCAAGACTGGGTCACGCGCACGCTCGCGGGCTGGAATGCCGGCGGCTGGCTTTATCTTGCGCTGCTCGTGCAAAAAATGTGGCACGCCGAGATCGAAGGCATCAAACGCGAGGCGGGCATCGAGCGCGAGAGCCGCATCGCCGTTCTGATCGCCGTCATCTTCGGCTCGTTCTTCGCCATGCTTGCGCTGTTCACGCAGCTGGGCACCCTCAAATCCGAGCACGGCTTCGACCGCTCTCTCGCCATCTTCCTGTCGGTGTCCACCATCGTCCTGTCGTGGCTGTTGATCCACTTGGTGTTCGCGGTGTTCTACGCCCACGAGTTCCACAGCGAGAGAGGCGGCAAACCCGGCGCCGGCGGCGGCCTCAAATTCCCCGACGACCGCGCCCCGGACTATCTCGACTTTATCTATTTCTCCTTCGTCGTGGGGACGACGGCGCAGACCTCCGATGTCGCGGTATCGTCTCGCGCCATGCGCGCCATCGTGGTCGTGCACGGTATCCTGTCGTTTTTCTTCAACACGGCAATTATCGCGCTCGGCGTCAATTTCGCCGCGCAGATCGTGCAGGGCTGACGCCTCGCTTAGCGTTCGCAGGATTTTGCCGGGGCCGCCTGGAGCAGGAACAGCGCGTTCTCCGCATCTTGGGACGTCAGCACGATGAAGTCGCCGAGATCGACGCCCGGCACGAGCGCGAGATTCTGGCCCGCGCCGCGCAGCGCGAGCTTCCGGTTCTTGCCGGCGCGCTCGATCGAGAATTGGCCGATGAAAAATCCGTCGGTGAAGCAGGAGAGCGCCGCGCCCTGTTCGACGCAGCGGGCGCTATCGGGATTGGCGAACATGTCCTGCTTGTCGCGCATGAGGGCGGTGACCTTGGCGCGATAGGCGCCGGGCGCCTGCTCGCTCGCGCCGTCACGCGGAGCGACCGACAGCGTCAGCGCCGCGACCTTCTGCGCCGGATGCTTGGCAAGATGCACGGCGTCGTAGACGCGGCTCCAGCAGCCGATCCACGAATCGACCTCCGCCGCCTCGTCGGCGGCGTCCTCGGCGAGCGACGCGGTGCTCACGGCGAGACACGCGATCAGCGCCAGGAACACAATCCGCATCTCGTCCCTACTCCGCCGCGTCGCGGCCGGCGCTCCGGCCGAATCGCCGCTCGATATAGTCGAGCACCATCTGCTTGAACTCCGCCGCGGCGCCCGGCCCGCGCAAGGTCGCCGCCTTCTTGCCGTCGATGAACACGGGCGCCGCCGGCGCCTCGCCGGTGCCGGGGAGCGAGATGCCGATATCGGCGTGCTTCGATTCACCGGGCCCGTTGACGATGCAGCCCATCACCGCGACCGAGAGCGTCTCGATGCCCGGGTAGCGGCGCTTCCACGCCGGCATCTCGGCGCGGATGAAGTCTTGAATGTCGCGGGCGAGTTCCTGGAAGGTGGTCGAGGTGGTGCGCCCACAGCCCGGGCAGGCCGCAACCACCGGCACGAAATGCCGGAAGCCCATGCTCTGAAGCAGCTCCTGGGCGACCTTGACTTCGAGAGTGCGGTCGCCGCCGGGCTCGGGCGTGAGCGAGATGCGGATGGTGTCGCCGATCCCCTGTTGCAGGAGAACGCCGAGCGCGGCCGAGGAAGCGACGATGCCTTTGGAGCCCATGCCCGCTTCGGTCAGCCCGAGATGGAGCGCGAGCTCCGAGCGCGATGCGAGCATGGAATAGACCGCGACCAGGTCTTGCACCGCGCTGACCTTGGCCGAGAGGATGATGCGCTCGGGCCCGAGACCAAGCGCGATGGCGCGCTCGGCGCTCAGCAGCGCCGATTGCACGATCGCCTCGTGCATCACCGCGCGGGCGTCTTTCGGCTCGGGCAAAGCCGCGTTCTCGTCCATCAGCCGCGTCAGCAGCTCCTGGTCGAGGCTTCCCCAATTGACGCCGATCCGCACCGGCTTGGCGTGACGAAGCGCGATCTCGACGATCTCGGCGAACTGCCGGTCGCGCTTGTCCTTGAAGCCGACATTGCCGGGGTTGATGCGATACTTGGCGAGCGCTTCGGCGCAGGCCGGATGCTCTTTCAGAAGCGTGTGGCCGTTATAGTGGAAGTCGCCGATGAGCGGCGCATCGACGCCCTGCCGGTCGAGCCGCTCCTTGATGTGCGGCACCGCGGCCGCCGCCTCGGCGCGATCGACGGTGATGCGGACAAGCTCGGAGCCCGCGCGCGCCAATGCCGCCACTTGCGCCGTCGTCGCCTCGACATCGGCCGTGTCGGTATTGGTCATCGACTGGACGACGATCGGCGCGTCGCCGCCGACCGTGACGGTGCCGATCCTGACCGGAATTGCGCGCCGCCGCGCCTTGGTTTCCATGGCGTGAGGATACATCATATTTGCCGGGCCCGCGCCAGCGACCCCGCGTTCAGGCCTTTTTCCCGCTCGCGGCTTTACCCCCGAGCGCCACGGCGAGGTCGAAAACAAGCGCCGCCGCTGCGACCCCTGCGGCGGCGAAGAGCGCGGTCACGGCGTCGGCCACGCGATCGGCAGTCAGCGCTTGCAAAGATTCCAGGATAACGGCGAGCGGAAGGAGCACGGCGGCGACCGCCATCGGCCGGCGCGTAGCCAGGCAGAACACAAGAGTGAGAACGAAATAGGCAAGGAAATGCTCGACGAGCCAATGCAGCCCGAGCCTCACCTGCCACGCCGCCGGAACGAACGTCGCCGCGACCACCGCGGCAAGCAGCAACACGCCGGCAAAGCCGGTCAGCCGTGACAGCGAGGCCGTGACCATGGCTGTAGAATAATCTCAGCCCAAGCCGGCGAGAAGCTTTGCCGCGCCCTTAAGACGACAGCGCCGTCGCGATCGCCCCGACATTGTGGCGGAACATGTCGAGATAGGTCGGCGCCGGTCCGCCCGGCTCCGATAGCGCGTCGGAATAGAGCGCGCCGCCGATCTTGGCGCCGGTCTCGCGCGCGATCTGGTCGAGCAGGCGATGGTCGGTGATATTCTCGATGAACACCGCCGGAATCTTCTGCTGCCTGATCTGGCGGATGATCTTGGCCACGTCCTGAGCCGATGCTTCGCTCTCGGTGCTCACCCCTTGCGACGCGACGATTTCGAGCCCGTAAGCCTTGCCGAAATAGCCGAACGCGTCATGCGAGGTGATGATCTTGCGGCGCGCTTCGGGCAAAGCGCCGAGCGCCGCTCTCACCGCACCCTCCTCCGCTTCGATCGATGCGAGATATTTGGCCGCGTTCGCCTCGTAGGCGGACTTCCCTTCCGGATCGGCGGCGATCAGCCCGTCGCGGATATTGGCGACATAGATCTTGCCGTTCGCGAGGTCCTGCCAGGCATGGGGGTCGGTGACGGTCTCCGGCGCACCGCCTTCCTCCTCGGTCATGGTGAGCGGCTTCACACCCTCGCTCGCGACCACCACCTTGCCCTTGAAGTCGGCCGCCTTCTCCAGCCGATCGATCCAGCCCTCGAAGCCGAGCCCGTTGACGAAGAACACAGCGGCCGAAGCAAGCGCCTTGGCGTCCGCGGGCGTCGGGCTGAACACGTGCGCATCCCCGTTCGGTCCGACGAGGGTCGCGACCTCGACCCTGTCGCCGCCCACCTCGCGGACCATGTCGCCGAGGATGCTGAACGAGGCGACGGCCTTGACCTTTTCGGCGGCGGCCGCCCCGCACGTGAGCAGAAGAACCGCTGCGGCCAATGCCAGCCGTGAGATGAGGTGATGCTTCATGACGCAACTCCGTGGTTGAAGGGCGTTAGGCTTCCAGATGCCGGCGCGGCACCAGGCTCCAGATGAGACCGCCGCGCGGGCCAAGCAGCATCGAGACAAGGTAGAAGGCGCCGCAGAGGAGGATGATCGCCGGTCCCGTCGGCACGTTGGCGTAAAAGGACAGGAGCAGGCCCGCGGCGCTTGCCGCGAAAGCGGAAGCGATCGCGACCACGATGAGCCCCGACATGTCCTCGGCCCAGAACCGCGCGGTCACCGCCGGAAGCAGCATGATGCCCACCGCCATCAGCGTGCCGAGTGCCTGGAACCCCGCCACCAGATTGAGCACCACGAGCACGAGGAAGATAAGATGGGTCGGCGAGCTCCATCCGCTGGCGGCGCGCAGGAATTGCGGATCGAAGCATTCGAGCACGAGCGGGCGGTAGATGACCGCAAGCACGGTGAGCGAGATCGTGGCGATCGCCGCGACGAGAATGAGCGCCGCATCGTCGAGCGCAAGCACCGTTCCAAACAGCACATGGAGGAGATCGATATTGCTGCCTCTGATCGAGACGATCAGGACGCCGAGCGCGAGCGACACGAGATAGAACCCGGCGAGGCTTGCGTCCTCGCGCAACGCTGTTGCCCGGGCGACGAGGCCGGCGGCAAGCGCGACCGCAAGTCCGGCGAAGAAGCCGCCGAACGACATGGCGGGCAGCGACAGTCCGAACAGGAGGTAGCCGATTGCGGCGCCCGGCAGCACGGCGTGGCTGAGCGCATCGCCCATCAGGCTCATGCGCCGCAGCATGAGAAACACCCCGATCGGCGGCGCGCCGAGCGAGAGCGCAAGGCAGCCGGCGAGCGCGCGACGCATGAAGGAAAATTCCACGAAGGGAGCGACGACGGCATCGATCATGCGGGTTCCCGTTCGCGCATGGCCTCGTCGCGCGCGCAAATCTCGGCATGCTCGTCAAAGGCTTCGACCAGTTGGCGCGACTTGGCGAGATTGCCGGGGGTCAGCACCGTTCGCGTCGCGCCCCAGGCCACGACTTCGCGCGCGAGGATCAGCGTCTCGGGGAAATGCGCCCGTACCTGCTCGATGTCGTGCAGCGCCGCAAGCACGGTGCGGCCTTCGCCATGCCAGCG
>DATEMT010000173.1:0-6105 GCA_035275445.1 Methyloceanibacter sp.
GGGCCTTCGACCAGGCAACGATTTCTCGGTCTCGTCTTTCCCGATTTAAACAAATACCCTCCGGCCCTTAGGAAAGAAGCGGGCGGCATGACGGACGACTTCGAGGCGAGGCTCGGCCTCAAAATCGCGGCCTATCACGACGCGGCCCTCCTCCATGCCGCGATCGTGCTCGGCTTGCCCGAAATGATAGAGCAGCGGGGCATCGCGCCCGATGCGCTTGCCGCAGAGCTCGGGGTGTCAGCTCCGCATCTCCGCCGGCTTCTGCGCGGTCTCGCGAGCCTTTCCCTGTGCGCCGAAGCTCCCGACGGAACCTACGCCCTCACCGCTGAAGGCCGATGCCTCCTTCCCGGCGCGCAACTTCGGCGGAAAGTGCAAATCGTCGTCGCGCAATATTGGCGCCCCTGGGCCGATCTTGCCGCTTCGGTCACAACGGCCAAGCCTGCTTTCGAGCGGGTGTTCGGCCGGAACGTTGCCGATTGGCGCCACGACCACGAAGCGGCCGGCGCGCTGTTCGATTCATATCTTGCGCATGAGGCGCTCGCTGACGCGCCGGCCATCGTTGCGGTGCTCGACCTTCCGGGCATTGGGAGCGTCGCAGAGCTTGGCGGCGGCTATGGCGGCCTGCTCGCGGGCCTCCTGCGGGCTCATCCCGAACTCCGCGGCATCCTGTTCGACCGACCGCACCGGATCGATGCAGCCTTGCCGTTCTTGGAGGCGCAAGGCGTGGCCGATCGCGTCGAGCGCATCGGCGGCGACCTTCTCGCCGCCGTGCCTGTCGAAGCCGATCTCTATGTGCTGAACGGCGTGCTCCAGCAATGGGACGATGCGAATGCGCGCGCGATCCTCGCCAACTGCTGCAACGCAATGCCGCACGCGGCAAGGCTCGCCATCGTCGAGCGGCTTTTGCCGGAGCAGGCCGCGGACGATCCCGCCGCAATCATGCTCGACCTGCACATGATGGCGATCACCGGCGGCCGCGTGCGCGGACTTGCCGAATTCGAGACGATACTGTCTGAGGCGGGTTTCGCCCGCGCCGAGGCGAAACCGACGCCGTCGGGCCTCACCGTGATCTTGGCGGTTGCGGCTTGAACAGGATTACTTCGCCGGGCCGTCGATCACGACCATGTTCTTGGCGCTGCGCGTGTCGGGCGTCGCGGCGAGATCGGTCGTGACCAGCACCGTGCCGGGCTTGAGCCGCTTCTTGATCGCCTCCATCACCTGATCGGAGCCTTCGATCCTCTCGAGCACGGCGGTGCTCGGTGCGACCGCGCCCTCGCCGTCGGCGTGGAAACCCATTCCGTCCCAAGTCGAGCCGTCCTTGTCGCCGCCCTGCCAGATGAAGACATTGGAGCCGATCGGCTTCGATGCGTCTTTGATGTTCGCGTCGCCCTCGGCCGCGATCGCACCGCCCTGCAACACGTAGATGCGGTTATCAGCCCGCGACACCAGGATCGAGGTGACGGCTTTGGAGCCTCCGGCCGCTTTCTTGCCAACTTTGACGTCGATCTGGGCCTTCGCGTTCGAACCCAGCACCGGTCCCGGATCCTTGATCGAGGCAGGATCGGTGACGTCGCCGGCGATGATGACCGGCGTGCCGATTTGCGTCACCTCGAACAGGTTTTCAGCGAATTTGGCCGGAAGACGCACACAGCCATGACTTGCGGGATACCCCGGCAGCTTGCCCGCATGCAACGCCACCCCGCCCCAGGTCAGCCGCTCCATATGGGGCATCGGCGCATCGTCAAACTCGCTCGAAACGTGGTCCTTGTCTTTTTCCAAGATGGTGAACACGCCGGTCGGCGTTTCGAACCCCTTCTTGCCGGTCGAACAGGTCGCGACACCGATGAGGATGCCGTTGCGATAGACGTAAGCGCGCTGCTTCGGCACCGAGACGATGATGGCGACGGGGCCGCTCGGCGAACGTTCGGGATGCCAGGTGAATTGCCCATGCTTGAGGTTTTTGCCGTCCTCGCTGGGCACAGGCGCCGCGCTCCGGCCGGCTTTGCCCTTGCGCCGCGCCGCGCGCGCGGCCCCGGCCGGAAGGAGATTGCCGAACGCAAGAAAAGCAGCGCCGAGCAGGAGTTGCATCACGACCGCCCGCCGGCTCAAACCTCGCTTGGCCATGGCGATCCTCCCTCGAATTCGACCTCTAACCCCGCTCTGACCGCGAGAGCAAGCCGAATTGACGCCGTTGGTTTCCGGTCGTCAACGGAGCGGCGGAGGCTCCGGTTTAGCCGTCTTCACCAAGACGATCTTGCCGTCGCCCGGCGCGTAAAAGTCCGGCAGCCACGCGCCTTCGCGGAAGCCCATACGCTGGTAGAAATTGCGGGTGCCGGCATAGCGGTCGGACGAAGACGTGTCGGCATAAATCCGAACCGCGCCCGCCTCCGCCATGGCGGCCTCGGCGCGCGCGTAGAGTTCCGCGCCGAGTCCCCACCCCTGCTCCTCGGGTGCAACCGCGATCCAGAAAAGCTCGAACGAATTTTGCGTCCCGTAAATCGGGCCGTAACAGGCGTAGCCCGCGAGCTTTTCACCGCGCTCGACCAATATGAAATGATAGCCGCAGCGGGGACCGTTGGTCAGTCGGTCGGCGATGAGACCCGAGGCGACCTCGACCTCGGCCGGGTTGAAGAAATCGGTGCTGGCGACCAGGGAGCGGATGCGCGCAACATCGCCGGCCGCGACTTCATGGCGCCAACACAGTTCGTCATGCACCAACTCGCGGACGCGGAGCATGGTCAGATGCAAAGCGCCTCCGGCTGCGGCACGCGCCGAAGCGATGCCTCGATGATGCGGCCGATCATCGCGTCGTAGCCGGTGCCGGCCTCGATCGCCGAAGCAGCGAAGCCCGCGTCATCGCTGAGACAGGGGTTGGTATTGACTTCGAGGATGAAGGGCGCGCCGGCACGGTCCACGCGGAAATCGACCCTCGCATAACCGTCGAGCGCGAACACGCTCCAGCAGGAAAGCGAGAGGCGCTTCAGCTCGGCGGCAAGCTCCGGCTCTTCCGCCTCGATGCCGAAACGGCGGGGCGTGCCGAGATAAGGCTGGCTGCCCGGCGTCCACTTGGCGTCGTAGTCGGTAATCAGCGGCGCGCCGTCGCCGAAGCCGTGGAACACCGTCTCGCGGATCGGCAGCACTTCGACGCGCTTGTTGCCTTCCATCATCGCGACGGCGAATTCCCGTCCGTCGATATAGGCCTCGGCGAAATGTTCCGTGCCCCAGCGCGCGCTTCGTTCGGCGATCTTGCGGGCGGCGTCGGCGCCGCGCGTGACGGAGTCCGGATCGATGCCGAGCGAGCCGTGCTCGAACACGGGCTTGACGATCACGCGCAAGGTGGGCTCGAGCCCGGTCCCGTCTTGCGACCATGCGGGGGTCGGCAGGCCGGCATGGGCAAGCCGGAGCTTGGTGACGATCTTGGAGAGCGTGTCGAGCCAAGGGCCGGTCCGGGCGCCGGTATAGGGCAGCCGAAGCGCATCGAGCCTCGCCGGCACCATCGGCGCCAAGCGGCAGTCGCCGGCGACGGCATCGGCCAAGTTGAACACGAGGAGCGGCCGGCGCGCCGAGAGCGCCTCCAGGCCGGAAAGATTGGCGTCAAGCCCGATGACCTCGGTGGCGTAGCCGAGCCGCGCGACCGCCCCCGCCACCGACCGGGCGGCGGTCACCGTGTCGATCTCGTCGGGGCGGCTTTCCGTCGCCGCGTGCACGACCGGGATGAAGCCCGCCGACCCCGTCATCACGCGTGCTTCCGCCCGCGCTGCCTGCCCCGGCTCCGGCCGTAGCGGGCGAGGCCGGCATCGAGGATGAGGCCGATCAGGGTCACGAAGTCGATCCCGTTCTGGGCGGCGAGGATCGGCAGGTCCGAGTGCGACGGGTGAAGGCCGGCGAGCGGGTTGGCCTCGAGGAAATACGGTTCGCCCTTCGCGTCGGAGCGGAAATCGATCCGTGCCGCGTCGCGGCATTGAAGCGCATGGTAGGCCGTAAGCGCCCGCTCCCCGGCAAGCCGGGCCTCCGCATCGGAGGCAGGGGCGTAAGTCACAAGCTCCTCGCACAGCTCTTTGTTGTGGAGCGAATAGACATTGGCCTCGGCATTGGGCTTCAGCACAATCTCGCACACGCCGAGCACGCGCGCGTCATCGCCATTGCCGGCGATGCCGACCGTGAACTCGCGGCCGGGGAGATATTGCTCGATCAGGGCCGGCTGCCGGTAATGCCCGATGACGCGTGCCACCGCCGCCCGAAGTTCGGCTTCTGTCCCGACGATCGAGCCTGCCTCGCAGCCTTTGCCGGTGCCCTCGGCGAGCGGCTTCACGAAGGCGGGGAAATCGGTCCAACCGGCGACCTCATCGGCGCTGCGCTCGGCGACGGCGAAAGCCGGCGTCGGCACGCCCGCGTCGCGCACGAGGCGCTTGGCCACCGCCTTGTCGTGCGCCGCCGCGGATGTCAGCGGGTCGGAGAAGAGGTAAGGCTGATCGAACAACTCGCAGAGCGCAGGCACTTGGGCTTCGCGCGAACGGCCCCGCACCCCTTCGGCGATGGAAAAGACCATGTCATAGCGCTCGCCGGCGGCGAGACGCGCGGCGAGCACCTGCCCGCGCCCGACCCTGACCGGCTCGACGCCGAGCGCGGCAAGCGCGCCCGCAAGCGCATCGATGGTCTCGACCGAGTCGAACTCGGCCACCTCCTCCTCGGAGAAGCCGAGCGCGCGGTAGTCGTCGCGCAGGTCGTAGACGAGGGCAATGCGCATCGGCGTTATCCCGCGCCGGCGTTGCGGTCGAGGCCGACTGAGCCCTCGGGGTCAGTGTAGCGGTAGAGCTTGCCCTCGAAGTTCTTGAGCAGGAGGTCGTCGCCCTCGCGGCCCACGACATAGTCGGGCAGGAGCGGAATCTTGCCGCCGCCGCCCGGCGCATCGACCACATAGGTCGGCACGGCATAACCGGTGGTATGGCCGCGCAAGCCGCGCATGAGTTCGAGCCCCTTATCGACGCTGGTGCGGAAATGGGCCGAGCCCGAGATCGGGTCGCATTGGTAGAGGTAGTAGGGCCGGACCCGCCGGGTCAGGAGACCATGGAACAAGCCCTTCAGCGTCTCGACCTCGTCATTGATGCCCTTGAGCAGCACCGTCTGGCTGCCGAGCGGAATGCCGGCATCGGCAAGCCGCGCCGTCGCCTCGGTCACCTCTGGCGTGAGCTCGGTCGGGTGGGTGAAGTGAAGGCTCATCCATAGCGGATGATGCTTCTTGAGCACGCGGATGAGCGCGCGCGTGACCCGCATCGGCAGGACGACCGGCACCTTGGTGCCGAGCCGCACGAACTCGACATGCTTGATGGCCCTGAGCCTCCCGAGCAAATAGTCGAGCCGCTCGTCCGAGAGGGTGAGCGGATCACCGCCGGAAATGAGCACGTCGCGGATCTCGGGGTGGGTGGCGATATAGTTGAGCGCCTCCTCCCATTGGGGCCGGCTGAAGCTGTAATCGCCGCCGGCCTCGCCGACCATGCGCGAGCGGGTGCAGTAGCGGCAATAGGTCGAGCAGAAGCCGGTCGCCAGGAACAGCACGCGGTCGGGATAGCGGTGAACCAGCCCCGGCACTGCCGTGTGGCCGTCCTCGCCGAGCGGATCGTCGGCCTCGCCCGGCGTCTTTAGATATTCGTCGCCGATCGGGATGTGGGTGCGTCGGAGCGGCTCGGCCGTATCCTCGCGCGCCATGAGGCTCGCATAATAAGGCGTGATGCCGAGCGGCAGCGAGCCCTGATGGCGGATCACCGCGTCGCACTCATCGTCCGACAGCGTCAGCGGGTCGCCGCCCGAGATCAGCACGTCGCGTATCTCGGGATGGTCAGCGATGTAGTTGAGCGCGTCCTCCCATTGCGGCCGGCTGAACGTGTAGTCGCCGCCCGCCTCACCGACCATTCGCGAGCGGGTGCAATAGCGGCAATAGGTCGAGCAGAAGCCGGTGGCGAGGAACAGCACGCGGTCCGGATAGCGATGCACCAGACCGGGCACCGCGCTATGGACGTCCTCGCCGAGCGGATCGTCGGCCTCGCCCGGCCAGACCGGGCACCGCGCTATGGCCGTCCTCGCCGAGCGGATCGTCGGCCTCGCCCG
>DATEMT010000174.1:0-2248 GCA_035275445.1 Methyloceanibacter sp.
GATTCTGCTCGGCCGGGGCGAGCAGACAGCGCTCGCGGCCGCGCTGGCCGGCGAGGCCGCGGGCGCGGAGATTGAGTAGCCCTTTCGCTTGTCATTGCCAGGCTCGACCGGGCAATCCAGGACCCCCGCGATACATAACCAAGGCCGCCATTTACTGGATTCCCGCGTTCGCGGGAATGACGCCGCGTGTAGGGCGGGCTAGAAGACTTGTGTAACGAGAGGCGACATGCCTGAGAGCATTATGTTCCTGACCGGACATCTCGCGCGGGCGCGGCTCGAAGCCGTGCTCAAGGCCATGGACGCGCCATTCGAGTGGAAGGTGCTCGATATCGGCGTGAAGGTCGCGGCGCTGATGACCGAGGACATCATCCTGCGGCGCTTGCCGAAGCCGGTCGAGTCCGACAAGATCATGCTGCCGGGCCGCTGCCGCGCAGATCTCGATCGCCTGAGCCAGCATTACGGCGTGCCCGTGGTGCGCGGTCCCGACGAGGTGAAGGACATTCCCGTGTTCTTCGGCCGCGCGCGCAAAGCCTCCGACATGACCAAATACGACATCCAGATCTTCGCCGAGATCATCGATGCCACCGCGCTGTCGGTCGAGGCGATCCTGGAGCGCGCCGAGGATTTCTCTCACAGAGGCGCCAATGTGATCGATCTCGGCTGCCTGCCCGATACGCCGTTTCCGCATCTGGAGGAGGCGGTACGCGCGCTGAAGGAGCACGGCTATAAATCGAGCGTCGATTCCGCCGATGCCGACGAGCTGTTGCGCGGCGGCAAGGCCGGCGCCGATTTCCTCCTTAGCCTGAACGAGTCGACGCTGCATATCGCCGACCAGGTCGCCTCGGTCCCGGTGCTGATACCCAAGGACCACGGCGACATGGACTCGCTCTATCGCGCCATGGATGCGCTCGACGCTAAGGGCCGGCCCTATCTCGCCGATCCCGTGCTCGATCCGATCAATTTCGGCTTCATGGAGTCGCTTGAGCGCTATGCGCGGCTGCGGCGCGAGCGCCCGAACGCCGAGATACTGATGGGGACCGGCAATCTCACCGAGCTGACCGACGCCGACACCACCGGCACCACGGCGATGCTGCTCGGCATCGCGTCGGAGCTGCATATCCGGAACGTGCTGGTGGTGCAGGTGAGCCCGCATACGCGCCGCACCTATGAGGAGCATGACCTGGCGCGCCGCATGATGTTCGCCTCGCGGGCAGACAACGAGCTGCCGAAGGGCTATGCCGATGGCCTGCTCTGCCTCCATGCCAAGCACCCGTTCCCGCAAAGCGCAGAGGAGATCGAGCAGGCGGCGCGCGAAGTGCGCGACAAGAATTTCCGCATTGAAATCGCCGAGGACGGCATCCATGTCTATAACCGCGACGGCCATCACGTGGCGCAGGACGCCTTCGCGCTCTACGACAAGCTCGGCGTCGATCAAGACGGGCCGCATGCCTTCTATCTCGGGGCCGAGCTGGCGCGAGCCGAAATTGCCTGGCGGCTTGGCAAGCGCTATGCGCAGGACGAGCCGCTCGATTGGGGCGTGGCCGCCGACGCGCCGGTCGAAGACCGGACGCGGCTGAAAGAGGCCGGCAATACGCTGCTCGCCAAGAAGAAACGCGACGCCTCCTAAGCGCTACGAGATATGCCACCATGCCCATGATCCGCGAATGCATCGTCACCACGCTCAGCGAGGAGGGCAGGGTGCATGTCGCCCCGCTCGGGCTGATCGTCGAGGAGGGGGGCTTCGTCATCGCGCCGTTCCGGCCCTCGACCACGCTGGATAATTTGCGGGCCACGCCATACGCGGTCGCCAATTTCACCGACGATGTGCTGGTCTTCGCCGGCTGCCTCACCGGGCGGAAGGACTGGCCGACGCGCCCCTCGACACACGTGCCGGGCGCCGTGCTGGAAGGCGCGCTCAGCCATGTCGAGCTTGCCGTCGACACGATCGAGGAGGACGAGCAGCGTCCGCGCTTTCATTGCCGCGTGGTGCACGAGGCGAGCCACGCGCCGTTCAAGGGCTTCAACCGGGCTCAAGCCGCGGTGATCGAGGCTGCGATCCTTGCCAGCCGTTTGCATATGCTTCCGCGCGAGAAGATCGAGCACGAGCTCGCCTATCTGCAGATCGCGGTGGAGAAGACTGCGGGGCCGCGGGAGCACGAAGCCTGGCGGCTATTGATCGAGAAGATCGAGGACCACTACAAGCACGCCAAGCCGCCCTCGGGTTGATGCCCCATCCCAACTAACAGGA
>DATEMT010000175.1:0-9623 GCA_035275445.1 Methyloceanibacter sp.
CTGCGACGTTTCTGATCGATTGCGGGGTGACGGCGCTGATCGGCATGCGCCGGCTCGGGCTCGAACCCAACGACATCGACACCGTGTTCGTGACCCATCTTCACGGCGATCATTTCGGCGGGCTGGCTTGGTTTCTTATCGACGCCATCTATGCCAGCGCGCGCAAGCGGCCGCTGGTGGTCGCCGGACCGAAGAGCATCGCTCAGCGCTTCGCTGTCGCCGCGGAAGCGCTCTATCCCGGCATCACTACCGTCAAGCGGGATTTCGATTTCGTCTTCCTCGAATATGCCGAGCGGACGCCGCTGAAAGTCGGCCCCGTCACCGTCGTTCCCTTCGAGGTGCACCACCCCTCGGGCGCGCCACCTTACGCATTGCGCTTCTCGCTCGACGGCAAGGTGCTCACCTTCACCGGCGATACCGGCTGGGTCGAGGCCCTGTGCGATGCGGCACAAGGGGCCGATCTCTTGATCTCGGAATGCTTCCAATACGACGTCACGCTCCCGATCCATCTCGACTACAAGACCATCGATGCCAATTACGCGCGGCTCGGCGCCAAGCGCGTGCTCCTCACGCATATGGGGGAGGCGATGCTGACGGCGTCGGACAAGATCGATCCGTCGCGCTACAGCCTCGCCCGCGACGGGCTCGTCCTCGATCTATGACGGCGCAAAAGACCGCGCTTCGGCGCTTGGTTGCGGACATCCGCGCCTGCCGCGTTTGCGTCGAAGCGCCGGCGGGAAAGCGTCTGCCACATGCGCCGCGCCCGGTATTGCGCGTGAGCACGACCGCGCGGCTTCTCGTGTGCAGCCAAGCGCCCGGGACCAAGGTTCACCAATCGGGCATATCGTTCTCCGACCGCTCGGGCGATCGCTTGCGCGAATGGATGGGCGTCACCAACGAAGAGTTTTACGACGAGGCGAGGGTCGCCGTCGTGCCGATGGGTTTCTGCTTTCCCGGCCAGGATGCGAAGGGCGGGGACTTGCCGCCGCGGCCCGAATGCGCGCCACTTTGGCATCGCCGCCTGTTCGCGGCGCTGGAGCAGGTCGAGCTCGTGCTGGCGGTCGGGTCTTACGCGCAAGACTGGCTTCTCGGTGCGGCGGCCGGCCCTAACTTGCAGGCGACGATGCTCGATTGGCGCAAGCATCTGCGGCGGAAGACCCGCCCGCGCATCTTTCCGCTGCCGCATCCGTCGTGGCGCAACAATGCCTGGCTCAAGCAGAACGATTGGTTCGAGGCCGAGCTTCTCCCGGTGCTCCGGCGCGAGGTGAGGCGGCTGCTCTAACAAGCGACTTGCGTCTCGTAGAAAAATAATCTACTTAGACGAGGGTCTGATTGCCCATATTAGAATTCTGTTCCCGAATTGGCTTTTTCTGAGCAACATGCTTGCTGTGACCGCCATGCTCGACAGAATGGATCGCAAGATCCTCGACATCTTGCAGCAGGATTGCACGCTCCCGGTCGCCGAGATCGGCAAGCGGGTCGGGCTTTCCACCACCCCATGCTGGCGCCGCATTCAGAAGCTCGAGGAACTGGGTGTGATCCAGGCGCGCGTCGCCGTGCTCGACGCCAAGAAAGTCAATGTCGGGGTGACCGTGTTCGTGTCGATCACCACGAGCCATCACACCCAAGACTGGCTCGACCGCTTCCACGCCGCGCTCAATGAATTCCCCGAAGTGGTCGAATTCTACCGCATGAGCGGGCAGGTCGATTATCTCCTGCGCGTAGTCGTGCCCGATATCGAGCGCTACGACACCTTCTACAAGAAGCTGATCGGCAGGATCGAGCTCTCGGACGTGAGCTCGGCCTTTGCCATGGAGCAGATCAAGTTCACGACGGCGCTCCCGCTCGACTACGCCTCCGAGGGCAACTGAACCTAGCGCTTGCGTTCGAGGCGCGCGATCAGGCTCGACGTGTCGAAGCGCCCGCCGCCCATCGCCTGGATCTCGGCATAGAACTCATCGACCAGCTTCGTGACGGGAAGGGTCGAACCGTTCGCGCGCGCCTCCTCGAAGATGAGCGCGAAATCCTTGCGCACCCAATCGACGGCAAAGCCGAAATCGAACTTGTCCTCGACCATGGTGCGCCAGCGGTTCTCCATCTGCCACGACTGCGCCGCACCCTTCGAGATCGTGTCGATCACCTTCTCGATGTCGAGACCGGCGCTTCGAGCAAAGTGGAGCGCCTCGGCGAGCGCTTCGATCAGGCCGCCGATGCAAATCTGGTTGACCATCTTGGTGAGCTGCCCCGAACCCGGCGGCCCGATCAGATTGCAGGCCCGGGCGTAAGCGGCGATCACGGGCGCGGCACGGCCAAAGGCCTCGCTGCCGCCGCCCACCATCACGGTCAACGTTCCGTTCTCCGCGCCGGACTGGCCGCCCGATACCGGCGCATCGAGGGCGTCCGCACCGCGCGCGGTCGCGGCGGCGTGAAGCTCGCGCGCGATCTTGGCCGAAGCCGTGGTGTGATCGATGGCGATGGCGCCTGGCGAGAGCGCGGCAAAAGTGCCGTCGGCTCCGAGCGTCACCTGGCGCAGATCGTCGTCATTGCCGACGCAGGTGAAGACGAACTCCGCGCCTGAAGCGGCTTCCGCCGGGGTGGGCGCCGACCGGCCGCCGAATTTTTCGACCCAGGCATCGGCCTTGGCGCGCGTGCGGTTATACACGACGACGTCGTGCCGCCCGCGCGTCTTGAGATGGCCGGCCATGGGAAAGCCCATCACGCCGAGCCCGATCCAGGCGACTTTGCTCATGAGCGACATCCGATGCCGGAAGGTAACTGCCTCATCGGCGGTTGGCTCGGCAAGCCTAAACGAAAATGGCCGGGGCTTGCCCCGGCCATCAGATCGATCGTTACGTTCCCGCCAGCCTTAGGCGATGGGCGCCTCGGGAAATGCGAGCTGCTCGCGGGCGCGCCACTCATCGGTGACGTAATTGATGATGAGCGAGGTGCGCACGCCCTTGATCGGGCGCCTCTCGAAGCCATGATAGGTGTTGTTTCCCGGAACGAAGATCATGGCGCTGTTGGAGGCGAAGGGCGAACGCCCGACGCGGCGCTTCTCGCCGTCGTAGATGTCGGTGCCGAGATCGTGGTGGCTCGGGTCCGTGGACAGGTAGGCGAGCATGGTGAACGCCTTCACGCCGAGATCGGTGTGGGGCTCGAGCCAGAAACCTTCGATGTCCTGCGCGAACTCGATGCGGAGATAGGTCCCCTCGAGATTGGTGCCGCAGACCTTCTCGATATGATTGGTGACGCGCTTATCCTGATAGGCCTGGGCGATCGCCTCGCATACGGGAAAGCGCTCGCGGTTCTCGACGTCGAAATATTTGCGCGTGTTGTTGTGCAATTCGCGCTTGCCCGAGACGCCTTCAAGCGACGGCGCGTCGAAGGGAAGGGCGAGAATGTCGTCGACTGTGTCGGCGGGGAAGCAGTTCTTCAAGGTCCAGAAGCGATAGGGCTGATCGGCCCGTTTGGCGCTGTCGAGGCTCGCAATGAAGTCGCGAACGGCCTCGTTCGCAGTGCTCGTCCCTTCACGCCCGGCCGGGTGCTTTACGGCGACGCTGTCCCTCATGAGTGGGTCATCTCCCTCTGAAAAATCGCAAGAATGCTGGCCATCCAGCGCCCAGGCGGCCCCATCTTCGGCTCAAATAGCACCCGCGACCGGGCGGCGCAAATAGGAAGGACAGCCCGCCCCCGTGCGGCATGAAAACGCGTCCAATATGAAGCTGTTACGGTCCGGCACGGCCGCGGTCAGTTGAAATCCCCCCAGCGAATGCGCGTCTGCACGCTGTCGAGTGCGGCGTCGTCCGCGTCGTCGTCCATGGTGTCGGAACGCAGACATTTCGCGATCATCTCGAGCAGCGAAGCATGGAGTTCGCGCTCGGCGGCGAATTGAGGCGGGTTCGCGGCGAGGAACTCAAGGATCTCCCCGTAATCCGCCATGTTCACCCCCACGCTTACCGAACGGGAAAATCGTGCCGGGGCCGTGTGTCAAAACTGAGGCTCGCACCTGCTCCGGCCGCGGGCGCGTTTTTTGCCTTACGCGCCGAGACGATAGCGGCCGATCGCGCGCATCGGCGCCCGCCCGCCGCCGTCGCCGAACAGCGAGAGCGCATCGACGGTGACGCCCGAGGCGCAGATCTCTTCGAGCACGGGCCACAGCGCCTGCGTCACACGTTCGAGATGGGCCGATTCGAGCGGACCGGTGAGCGTGATCGAGAAGCGGTTGGCGCTGTCGGCGTCGTCGGGAGCGGCCACGAAATCCTCGAAAGACGTCACGCATTGCGCGGCGAGCCAATCGAGCCCGGGCGTTGCCTCGACTGGGCGCAGCACGAGAAAGCGGCCCGCGCGCGCGAGCGTCAAGGGCCCGGTCGCTAACGGCTTCCGCCGCTGCGCGAAATTGAGGAGGCGCGTCTTGATCGCGTCAAGCCCGACGCCGGTGCGGGGGGCAAACGGCGCCTTGATGAGCGCATGAAGACCGCTGTAGCGGCGCGGCACCGGGGCGAAGCGCGCAAACCCCATCGTGCCGAGGCCGCCTTCGGAGAAAGCCTGCAGCGTGACGCCGTCATTGGCGCGGCCGAACCAGGAGCGTCCGAACGCAGCGAGGGCGGTGCCGGGCTGCGGCGTATAGAAGATGGCATAGCGCGCGAAGCTCGTTGGCGCGGCCGCGTCATAGGCGCGCGAACGGTCGTGGCGAGCGGAATGGGGCATCGGTTTCCTCCTCGGTGCGGCGCGCTCACGATCGCGCCGCCAGCTTATTGTCCGAGGCCGTAGCATTTCCCTGTGGCGCGGGCACGACGGGTTCTTGGCGATAGAGAGGCCGAGGAATGAAGCGTCGATGAATCAATTTTACCGAATCGATCTCGCAACTGCGAAGCCGATCCTGCGCACCCCTTTGACAGAAGCGCTTTTCACGGGCATGCGTCGTTGCCGCATCGCAAGAAGAGGGGCCCATGATCGAGCTTTACGCTTGGACCACGCCGAACGGCATCAAGGTGTCGATCATGCTGGAGGAAATCGGGCTCCCTTACCGCGTCCATCCCATCGACATCGGCAAGGACGAGCAGTTTCAGGTCTCCTTCCTCAAGATTGCTCCCAACAACAAGATCCCCGCGATCATCGACACCGACAACGGACTGCATCTGATGGAGTCCGGCGCGATCCTGCTCTATCTCGCCGAGAAGACAGGTCAGTTGTGGCCGCAGGAGTTTCCGGCGAAGTGGCGCGTGGTGGAGTGGCTGATGTGGCAGATGGGGGGGCCTGGACCCTTCCTCGGCCAGGTGCATCATTTCGTGAAGTTCCATCCGGGCAAGGCCCCCTATGCCGAAGAACGCTACACCAAGGAGGCGAGGCGGCTGTGGCGGGTGCTCGACCGGCGCCTCGGCGAAGCCGCCTATGTGGCGGGCGCGTACTCGATCGCCGATATCGCCATCTGGCCGTGGATCGCGCGGTTCTCCTGGCAGCCGGTCGACTTCGCCGATCACCCCAATGTGAAACGCTGGTATCTGGCCATCGCGGAACGGCCGGCGGTCGCGCGCGGCTATGACCTGCTGAAGCAGGGTCGCGCCATTCCCTTGCCATGAACGCCGGTCAGCCTGTCTTTGGGGTTCACCATTGCTTGTGGCACAATGTCAATGCGAGGCGCCTGACGGGGGTCGGGGTGGAGCGCTTGCCACAGGCTTCCCGAGACGAGAGGAGACCAGCATGAAAAGCAATGTCGTGCGCGCGACCGGGCTTGGCGCGATGTTTGCCGCCGCGATGGCGATTGGCCAGGTGACGGCGCCGAACGAAGCTTCGGCGCAAGTGATCGAGCGCGGAGTCCAGGGCGGTATCGCGGGCGCGATCATCGGCGGCATTATCGGCGGAGGCCGGGGAGCGGGCCGTGGCGCGGCTATCGGCGCCGGCGTCGGCGTCGTGACCGGCGCCATGGAGCGGGACAACCTGCAACGTGCCTATGCTTACGGCGGGGCACCCTATGGCGGAGGAAATCTCGTCTACGACACGCAGGTCGGGCTCTACCGCCTCGGCTACGACCCCGGGCCGCCCGACGGCGTCTTTGGCCGGCGCACCGCCGACGCGATCGCGCAGTATCAATATTCCAATCGCCTGCCGGTCACGGGACGTCCGTCGCCGGCCCTGCTCGACCACATGGCGCGGTACGGGGGCTGAGGCCAGCGCGCTTCCGCTTGAGCCCGTTTAAAGGGGAAGGGCATTGCGCAGCGCGCTTCTGGCTTTGCTCGTGCTCGGCGCCGCCGGTGCCCTTGCCTTCTACCTTGTCACCGAGCCGGTCACGGCGCCGGCATCGGCGCTTCCGGCGCACGCGCCCGACCTCGCCAACGGCAAATACATGTTCACTGCGGGCGGCTGCGCGGAGTGTCATGCGGTGCCGCGCGAGGGTTGCTCCGATCTCAAGATCAAGGACGAGGAGGTTCTCGCCGGCGGTCGTTGCCTCAAGACGCCGTTTGGCACCTTCAACGTGCCCAACATCTCTCCCGACAAGGCCAGCGGCATCGGCGATTGGACCACACTCGATTTCGTCAACGCGATGAAGCACGGGGTCGCACCGGACGGCACCTATCTCTATCCCGCCTTCCCCTATCCGTCCTACCAGCGCATGACCTACGAGGACCTGATCGACCTCAAGGCCTATCTCGACACTCTCCCGGCCGTCAGCAACACGGTGCCGCCTTCCGTGTTGCGCTTTCCCTACAACATCCGGCGCGGGCTCGGCCTCTGGGATCGTCTCTACGTGGACGGCAAGAGCTTCACCCCCGATCCGACCGCGAGCGCCGAGATCAATCGCGGCGCTTACCTGGTGCAAGGCCCCGGGCATTGTTCGGAGTGCCATTCTTCGCGCAATCTCTTCGGCGGCATCGTCAAGGGCACCGAATTCGCGGGCGCGCCCGGGCTCGAAGACAAGGGCCATGTGCCGAACATCACCCCGAGCGAAGACGGCATCGGCGATTGGAGCAAGGAGGACATCGTCTATCTGCTCGAGACCGGGACCACGCCCGACTACGACACGATCGGCGAGACCATGGCCCCGGTGCAGAGGAACATGGCGAAGCTGACGCCAGCGGACCGCGAAGCCATAGCCGCCTATATCAAGTCGCTGCCGCCCCGGCCCGACGCCGATCCGAAGCCGGAGAAATCGGCGGACGAGGGTCACAATGGCGCCGGGGAGGGCGACAATAATTAGCCGGCGTGGTCGTCATGCCCGGACGTGATCCGGACGACTGGGATGCGCTCTCCGCTCCTGGCGGAGCGCAAAGCCGTGCTAGTATTTCCCGTTCGAAGGGGGTTTTGAGGGTGTCGATGGCGGTGAAATTCCCGGCGGGACGGGGCCTGATCCTCGGGCTCCTGGTTGCGGCCCTGGGCGTCGCGCTGGTCGCCGACATGGCGGAGGCCGGCCGCAAGGAGCGGCGGGCGCGGAAGGCGCCGGAGGTTCCCGCCGCCACGGACGAGGCGCGGCCGCAGGCCGAGCAGAAGCGGCCCAGGTCGGAGCCCGAGGTTCCGCGGCCGGAGGTAGCGCGCAGCGACTCCACCCCGCCCGATGCTCTGCCGCCCGAGCAGGTCGCGGCGATCGCCCGTGCCCAGCGCTGCTGGGCGGAACTCGGCTACTACAAGGCCGAAATCGACGGAAAGCGGGGGCGCGCGACGCGGTCGGCCTTCTCGCAGTTCAAGCGCGAGCACGGGCTCGCGAATGAGAGCGATATCCTCGCCGTGACGGTGCAGCAGAAGATCGCCGAGCTGTGCAAGACCGGACAAGACGGTGCGCCGCTCGACGCTGCGAACGATCCCCTTGCCCCGCAGCAGGGGGCCGACACCGCCGGAGCGCAAACGCCGGGTGAAGCGGCGCTCGTCCCGCCCGAGACGGGAGACCCTTCCGGCGGCGACGTTGCCTACGAAGCGGACGCGGAAGCCGTCGAGCCGCAGGCGGCTGGGCCTCGCCTCGATCTCGATTGTCTCGGCGAAGACCTTCTCGCCGTGCTCCGCCGCGCCCACGGTCTCGGCGTTGACGTGCCGACCTGCGACCGGGCCTGCGTCATGCCGCCGGCAGGGCTGCCCCAGGCCCAGATCGATGCGATGCAGGCCGCGGGCTCTGTGGTGTGGTGCCGCAGCTGCGTGACCATCTCGGGCCAGCTCCCCTTGAGCGACGTCAAGCGCGTCGAGCGCGCCGGCAATATCGCGCTTTGCCCGATCCCGCCGCGACAGTTGGCGAAATACGGCGAGGGCGTCACCGACGGCTTGCGATCCTACTTGCGCGTGCGCGAGCTTTATCGCGCCTTGCCGCCGATGGCCGAGGACCCCGGTCAGTACGCGGTCATCATCGGCAATCGGAGCTACGATCGCCTGCCGCGCAGCGTCACCTCCTACAACGACGCGGATGCCTTCTACGCCTTCCTGACCGAGCGTCTCGGCTTCCGGCCCGACAACATCATCGATTTGCGGGATGCGAAGAAGGCCGACTTCGAGCGCGTGTTCGGCGCCGAACCCGGCGTCGACGGGGAGCTTGCCCGCCGCGTCGAAGCCAAGCCCGACACGAAGATCGTCGTCTACTACTCGGGCCATGGCGCGACCGACGAGGCGCAGACCGAAACCTATCTCCTCCCCGTGGACGCCGAGCCTTACCAGGAGGCCGTCGGCGGCTACAGGCTGGCGACGCTCTATGCCAATCTCGCCAAGCTCAAGGCGAACTCGGTGCTGGTTCTGCTCGAGACCGAGTTCGGGTCCGATCACGGCGCCTACGTGCTGCCGCCCAATCTGCCCGAAACGGTGAAGAGCGCCTTGCCGCAGGATGCGCTGTCCGGGCTGACGGTCCTGGCCGCCACCGATCGCGGGCAGCGCAGTCTCCCCGACCCCACTTACGATATCGGCCTCTTCACCCGCTACGTGATCGAAGGACTTGCCGGCGCCGCCGATCTTCCGCCCGTCGGCAACGGCAATGGCAGGCTCGATACGGCCGAAATCTATGCCTTCACCGCCGCCTTCGTCGATCTTGTGGCGCGGAAGACTTACGGCGTGCTCCAGCGTCCGGTCTATTCCGGCGCCGCCACCAACGTGCTGACCAGCGCCACCACGCCGCCCGCCCGCTCCAACTGAGAGGGACGCCGTCGGCGGCGACACGCCGCCTTCGCCGTCGCGCCGGTGACATCGGCGCATGCGATATCTTGGCAGCCCGCGCGAAAATCTCTTTACAATCGTGCACGGATTTCATACGGGACCAAAGGCTCGGCGGCAATTCTGCTCGAAGGGCAGCAACTGATATCGGCAATCTCGTGTGGGAGTAGACATGGGATGGACGTTTTCACTTCTGCCGCGGAGTACTTGCGTCGCCGCCGTCCGGAGCGGCCGGTCCTCGCATTAAGGCCGCACGCCGCGCAACGCGCGGCACGCTGGTTCATCGACAACTTCCCCGGCCGCGTGCTCTACGCCGCCAAGGCGAACGACGCGCGGCCGATCATCGAGGCGCTGGTCGAGGCGGGCATCCGCTCCTTCGACGTCGCCTCCCTGGTCGAGATCGAACGTGTGGCCGGGATTCCCGGCATCGAGCTGTTCTTTATGAATCCGGTCAAGTCGCGGGGCGCGATCGCGCGCGCCTACGGCGAGTTCGGCATCAAGCGCTT
>DATEMT010000176.1:0-3586 GCA_035275445.1 Methyloceanibacter sp.
GGGAGTGGGTGCGAGTAGCGACCGCGGCATGGGTCGAAAGCCGTCTCCGCTAGTGTATTGGAAAGGAGCCGGTGCTAAGCCGTTTCCCATGCAGTTTCTCGACCAGGCCAAGGTTTATGTCCGCTCCGGCGACGGGGGTAACGGGTGCGTCGGCTTCCGGCGGGAGAAGTTCGTCGAGTTCGGCGGGCCCGACGGCGGCGACGGCGGCAAAGGCGGCGACGTCATCGTCGAATGCGTGGCGAACCTCAATACGCTCCTCGACTACCGCTACAAGCAGCATTTCAAGGCGAAGAAGGGCGGCAACGGCATGGGCCAGAACCGCACCGGCGCCAAAGGCGCGGACGTCGTGCTCGCGCTTCCTCCCGGCACCGAGATCCTCGATGAGGACGGCGAGAGCCTGATTGCCGATCTGACCGAACCCGGCGACCGCATCGTGCTGTTGCGCGGCGGCAACGGCGGCTTCGGCAACGCCAAGTTCAAATCCTCGACCAACCAGGCGCCGCGCCACGCCAATCCCGGCCAGAAGGGCGAGGAGATGCATATCTGGCTCCGGCTCAAGCTGATTGCCGATGCCGGCATCGTCGGGTTGCCCAATGCCGGCAAGTCCACCTTCCTGGCCGCGGTCAGCGCCGCCAAGCCCAAGATCGCCGACTATCCCTTCACCACGCTTCACCCCAATCTCGGCGTGGTCAGGATCGACAGCACCGATTTCGTGCTCGCCGATATTCCCGGCCTGATCGAAGGCGCCCATGAAGGCGCAGGGATCGGCGACCGCTTCCTCGGCCATGTCGAGCGCACCGCCGTGCTCCTGCATCTCGTCGATGCCACGCTCGACGACGTCGCCGAGGCCTACGCGATCGTGCGCGGCGAGATCGAGGCCTATGGCGCCGGGCTCGAGGACAAGCCCGAGATCGTGGCGCTGTCGAAGGCCGATGCCGTGCCTGCGGACGAGCTGAAGAAGAAAGCGCGCGCGCTGAAGAAGGCGGCGGGCGAGGCGCCTCTCGTCGTCTCGGCTGCGAGCGGCGAGGGGGTGCGTGAGGTGTTGCGCGCGCTCGCCGCCGAAGTCGTGGCAATCAGGGAAAAAGGCGCCAAGACGAAGCGCGGCGAGGCGCGTAACGCGCAAAGGTGGCGGCCATGAGAGACGAATGGGCCAACGCCAAGCGCATCGTCGTCAAGATCGGCTCGTCGCTGCTCGTCGATGGCGCAAGCGGCACGCTGAAGGCGGAGTGGCTGGGCGCGCTCGCCGACGACATCGCCGCGCTGCGCGAAGCGGGCAAGGACGTCATCGTCGTGTCCTCGGGCGCGATCGCGCTCGGCCGCAACGTGCTGAAGCTGCCCAAGGGCGCGCTGAAGCTCGAGGACAGCCAGGCGGCGGCCTCGGTCGGCCAGATCGATCTCGCCCATGCCTACGAGGAGACCTTTCGCGCCCGTGCGCTGGTCGCCGCCCAAGTGCTGCTCACGCTCGGCGACACGGAAGAGCGGCGGCGCTATCTCAATGCGCGCAACACCATGACGACGCTGCTCAAGCTCGGCGCCGTTCCGGTCGTGAACGAGAACGACACGGTCGCGACCACCGAGATCCGCTATGGCGACAATGACAGGCTCGCGGCGCGGGTCGCCTCGATGATGAGCGCCGATTGTCTCGTCTTGCTCTCCGACGTCGATGGGCTGTACACCGCGCCGCCCGGTTCAGGCAAAAACGCGCGCAAGCTCGAAGAGGTTCTGGACATCACGCCCGAGATCGAGGCGATGGCGGGCGATGTCGGCTCGGAGCTGTCGAAAGGCGGCATGGTGACCAAGATCGAGGCAGCCAAGATCGCGGTCGCGGCCGGCACGCATATGGTCATCGCCTCGGGCCGGGTCACGCATGCGCTCGAACCGTTGGGCCGGCCGGGCACCGGGACCTGGTTCATCGCGCGCCAAGACCCGGTCACCGCGCGCAAGCGCTGGATCGCGGGCACGCTCGAACCGAGGGGCGCGTTCTCGGTCGATCAGGGCGCCGCCAAGGCGCTCGGGTCGGGCAAGAGTCTCCTGCCTGCCGGCGTCACCAGGGTCGAGGGCAGCTTCGAGCGCGGCGACGCCGTCGTCATCAGGAACGGCGAGGGCGTCGAAATCGGCCGCGGGCTCACCGCCTACGACCACGAGGAAGCCAAGGCCATCATCGGACGCAAGAGCGGTGAAATCGAGCAGGTTCTCGGCTATTTTGGCCGCGCCGAATTGATCCATCGCGACGATATGGTGTTGCAGCGGAAGAGGTGACGTGAGCGCGCTTGAAGAGAGACCGGAAGCGAGCATCTAAACTCAGCCCCGCCACTCGCGGGGCTTTGTTGGCGCGGGTCCGCCTTTCAAAACAATAGCCCCGCGGCATTCGCCGCGGGGCCCGTCTTGTCGTCATATTCGCGCGTGCCTAAAAGCCGATCCAAACGCCGCCCTTGTAGTAACCGGGCCCTGGTCGGGGATCGCGCCACCTGTAATTCCCTCCTTCGGGCCATTTCCAGTCGTCCTCGTAAATTTGGACGTTCACGCCCGACGGATATTTGTATTTGTCTTTGACCTTCCAGCAATCGCCCTCGTCGTTGCACACGATGGCTGCCGAGGCACTGGTGGTCAAGACAAGGGTGCCAAGAAGGCCGATTACGCTTCCAAGATACTTCATGCGGTCTAACTCCTATTTCAGTTGTGGAACATCAACGTCCCACTTCGAGCTTGTTTCCACGCCACGGCGCAGGAACCTTTTTTCGTGCTCGCGACTTACCTATCGGACTTCGGCGCACACCAACTGGCCCCCTCCGTTGCACACCGCCGAACGAGTTTGTTGGAGGCCCCGCCCACTCCTGTGGCGGGGCTTTCTCTTTCCCGGTTGAAACTGGCGAAGCTCGTTTCGGCTAAGCGCTCTTCGAATTGAAGACTGAGGCTGCGCTGCGAGACCTGAGTTTGGTAGGCTTGGTAACAGCTTGAAAGAAGGGGCGTCGGGGTCATGTCCGACGCCCCTTCTCAGTTCAAGTGGAGGCGACAATCCGCGCAGGGGGAAGAGAGACCCTGCATCGCCAATGACATCCAAGCATCCATTTCTCGCGGGGGTCTGTATAAAACAGCACAGTAAACCGCATCCGATCCCGCTAAATCTCTACATCGCACAAACAGCCCGGTAGCCGAGGCATGACGGCGTTTTCAAATGATGACCTCAATGAACTTGAGGGGGTGCTCGCATCGGTCTGCGAGACGCTTGCACCGCAAGACGAGGAGGTGAAGGCTCGCATCCGCAGGCGGCTGTTTCTGCTCGCTAGCAACGGCATAAGCAAGCCTCGGCAACTGCACGATCATCTTATTCGCAGTTTCACGCGCGCGCGGTGAAGAGGCCAGCATGGGCTCTTTCAATCATCCCCGCGTATACGATCCGCTCGACCTAGAAGTTCTCGAACACGTTTATGAGGCTGCTTGGGCTCGGGTCGAAGCCAACGACTTTGATCGCGACCGTTCTCGTGACGACGAATTGCAGGAGGCCCTCCGAAAATGGGTGTTTGCCCTTTCCCATGGGCATCCGGTCAATTTCGACGAGCTCATGGCAAGACTGGATGGCGTGACT
>DATEMT010000177.1:0-6637 GCA_035275445.1 Methyloceanibacter sp.
CAAGGGGCTCGAGGCGCCGATCGTGTTCCTGCCCGACACGTGCTCGCGCGCCCGCAACCAAGGGCCGCGGCTCTACCCCATGCCGCGGGCCGGCGCAGCGCCCGAAGATGTCGGACATCTGGTGTGGCCCCCCAGCGGCTATACCAAGTTCGCCGCGATCGCGGCCACGATCGAAGCCAGCAAGGACGCGTTGGATCGCGCCGAGCGCGAGGAATACCACCGCCTGCTCTATGTGGCGATGACGCGGGCGCGGGACCGGCTCTATGTCTGCGGCTGGCAGGGACTGCAAAAGCGCGAGGAGAATTGTTGGTACGACCTGATCGAGGCCGGGCTCGGTCCGCTCCCGGAGCATGACGGCGCCTGCGGCAAGACGGTCAGGCGATTGACGTCGGAGCAGACGAAGCCCGCCAAGAAGGAAGCGGACCGGGAGAAAGTGGCGGTGGACGCGCCCTTGCCGGAGTGGGCGCTTGCGCCGGCGCCGGCGGAACGCACGCGCCCGAAACTTGCCCCGTCGCGGCTCCCCTACGCTGGGGCGACGGCAGAGTCTTTCCCCGATCAGGCCCCGCTTTCGCCGCGCGCGCTCGCCGACAAGAGCAGGTTCGCCCGAGGCCGGCTCGTCCACGCTCTGCTCGAGCATCTGCCGGAGGTCGCGCCTTCCGAGCAGGAGCGCGCGGCTGAAGCCTTCGTCGAGGCGCGAGGCGCTGATCTCGCGCCGGAGCTTCGCGCCGAGATCGTCGCCGAGACGCTGGCGATTGCGCGGGAGGTCCGCTTCGCGCCGCTGTTCCAGCCGGGAAGCCTCGCCGAGGTGCCGGTCGTGGCGCGAATCGGCGACTACGATCTCGAAGGCCAGATCGATCGTCTCGCTGAAGTTGGGAACGACCTTCTCATTGTCGACTACAAGACCAATCGCCCGCCGCCAAAGACGCTGGAAGAGGTCGCTCCGGCCTATATCGCCCAACTTGCCGGCTACCGGAGGGCGCTCGCGCCGATCTTCCCAGGCAGGCGCGTGCGGGCGGCGCTCTTGTGGACGGACGGGCCGAGGCTGATGGAAGTCCCCTCAACTGTTCTTGATGACGCCGAGAAGCGCCTTTTCGGCGTGCCGGTCGAGCCTTGACGGTCTTGCGGGCCATACCTAGGTTCCCCCTCTGACTAGAGGGAAGGCCGCTCGGAGCCTCGCGATCAGGAGAAGCAAATGGCAACGGAAAAAGTATCGGACGACACTTTCGAAGCCGAGGTGCTGAAATCCCCGACCCCGGTGGTCGTGGACTTCTGGGCTGAGTGGTGCGGTCCGTGCCGGCAGATTGCTCCTGCTCTCGAAGAGATCGCCAAGGAACTCGACGGCAAGGTGAAGATCACCAAGCTCAATATCGACGAGAATCCGCGCACGCCGTCCGTCTACAATGTGCGCGCGATCCCGACGCTGATCCTGTTCAAGGACGGCGAGGTCGCGGGAACGCTGAAAGGCGCCTACCCGAAGGGCCACCTTGCCGCCTGGATCAACGGCACGGCGGGCGCCTCAACCTAACCGTGAAGCTTGAGCACGTGGCCCGCGAGGTAGAGCGAGCCGCAAATCAGCACGCGCCCCGGGCCTGAGAGCGCCGCTTGCGACTTCATGAGCGCGTCGGGCACGCTTGAGGCTGCCGTCACCTCGAAGCCCTCGGCGCGCGCCACCTCGGCCAGAGCCTCGGCGCTGAAGGCGTTCGGCTCGTTCGGAATCGGCACGGTGTAGACGCGCTCGACCAGCCCCTTGAACGGGGCGATGAAGGCGTGCGCGTCCTTGGTCTCCATCATGCCGAAAACGATATGCATCGGTCGCGGCACGCGCTCCTCGAGCTCGGCAAGCGCCTGAGCGATGACTTTGCCGCCGGCAGGATTGTGGCCGCCGTCGAGCCAGATCTCGGTGCCGTCGGCGACATAGGCATGAAGGCCGCCGGCGGGAAGCCGCTCGAGCCGCGCCCGCCACTCGGCGTGGGTGAGACCCTGTTCGAGCGCGCGGGGGTTGAGCGCCTGGCCGAACAGAAGCTCAGCCGCCGCGATCGCGGTCCCGGCATTGTCGATCTGATGGGGTCCCTTCAAGCGCGGCAGCGGCAGGTCCAGCAATCCCGTCGGGGTGCTGAAGACGAGGCGACCGTGCTGCTCGTACATGTCGAAGTCGCGGCCGGCGACGTGGAGCGGCGCGCCGACCTCATCGGCGCGCGCCTCGATCACGCCAAACGCTTCCCTCTCCTGCCGCCCGACCACGCACGGGACGCCGGGCTTGAGGATGCCGGCCTTTTCGCCCGCGATCTGCGTGAGCGTGTCGCCGAGAAAGGAAACATGGTCGATCGAGACCGGCGTGATCGCGGTCAGCGCGGGCTTCGCCACGACATTGGTGGCATCGAGGCGTCCGCCCAAGCCCGTCTCGAGCAGGAGATAGTCGGCCGCGGTCTCGGCGAAGGCGAGGAAGGCGGCCGCGGTCGTGATCTCGAACAGCGTAATCAGCTCGCCTTGATTGGCGGCTTCGGCGCGGGCGAGGCAATCGACGAGCAGATCCTCGGCGATCGGGCCGGAGCCGTGCGGGCCGGCAAGGACGACGCGCTCGTGAAAATCGACGAGATGCGGCGAGGTATAGACATGCACCCGCTTGCCGAGCGCCTCGGCGATGGCGCGGGTAAAGGCGAGGAACGAGCCCTTGCCGTTGGTGCCCGCGACATGCAGCACCGGCGGAAGCTTCCGTTCGGGATGGTCCAGCGCCGCGAGCAGACGCTCGATGCGCCCGAGCGAAAGGTCGATCGACTGCGGATGCAGCTTCTTCAGCCCCTCGAGCAGGGTATCGCTCGTGGCGCTGCGGCGGGGCGAGGCTCGCCCGACGCTCTGCGGAACTTCCGTCAACCCCTCGTGCCCCTCAGATGCCGCGCGGCGGATTGATATTCAACCCGTTGCCGGCCGCGTCCGGTGAAGTCTCGTCGTCCTCGGCATGGGGATCGAGGCCGTTGCCGGAAAGCGTGATGGTCGAGGGCGGGGCCGTGCGCGTGAGCTTGCCGTCCTTGGCCTCGGACAGGGCAATGTCGCGGCCCGGCTGCCGATGGGCCAAAAGATGACAGATGCGGGCGAGCGTGCCGCGCAGCTCATGCCGGTGCACCACCATGTCCACCATGCCATGCTGGTGGAGATATTCGGCGCGCTGGAAGCCGTTCGGGAGCTGCTCGCGAATCGTCTGCTCGATGACGCGCGGGCCGGCAAAGCCGATGAGCGCGCCGGGCTCGGCGATGTGAACGTCGCCGAGCATGGCGTAGGACGCCGTCACCCCGCCGGTGGTGGGGTGCGTCAGCACGACGATGTAGGGGAGCCGCGCCTCGCGCAGTTCCTGCACGGCGACGGTGGTGCGCGGCATCTGCATCAGCGAGAGGATGCCCTCCTGCATGCGCGCGCCGCCGGACGCGGCGAAGAAAATGAACGGAGTCTCGCGCTTGACGGCCGCGCGCATGGCGGAAATCACCGCTTCGCCCGCCGCCGTGCCGAGCGAGCCGCCGAGGAAGTCGAAATCCTGCACGGCGGCGACGATCGCCTGGCCTTCGAGCCGCCCGGCGCCGGCTAGGAGGGCATCGGCGAGGCCGGTCTTGTGGCGGGCGTCCTTCAGCCGGTCGGTGTAGCGACGCTCGTCGCGGAACTTGAGCGGATCGACCGGAACTTCGGGCAGAGGCAGGCTCTCGTACTCGCCGCTGTCGAACAGCGATTTCAGCCGCGCCGCCGCCGACATGCGCATGTGAAAGTTGGAGCCCGGGACGACGAACTGGTTCGCTTCGAGGTCCTTGTAATAGATCATCTGCCCTGTCTCGGGGCATTTGACCCACAGATTGTCCGGCATGTCCTTCTTGCGAAGGATGCTGCGGATCTTGGGCCTGACGACGCTATTGATCCAGTTCACGGCTCTCTCAGACTCTCCAAAAGCTCGAACGCATCAAAGCACGGCGGCTTCGGCCGGTTGGCGCAACGCCGAGGCAAGACGCTCGACGAGGCCGAGCACTTGCGGCTCCGTCGCGCTTGTGGCGTTGCCCTCCCGGTCGAGACTGTCGGCAACGGCGCCGACGATGGCCGAACCCACGACCACGCCTTCGGCGAGGCGGGCGATCGCGCCGACCTGCCCTTCGGTCTTCACGCCGAAGCCGACGGCGATCGGCAAACTCGTCTGCGCCCTGATGCGTGCAACATGCGCGCCGACTTCGCCGAGGTCCGGCGCTTTGGTCCCGGTGATGCCGGCGATCGAAACGTAATAGACGAAGCCGCTCGTGTTCGCGAGCACGGCGGGCATACGCCTTCCATCCGTGGTCGGGGTGGCCAAACGAATAAAGTCGAGGCCCGCGGCCGCCGCCGCGGGGCGAAGCTCGCTATCTTCCTCAGGGGGCATGTCGACCACGATCAAACCATCGGCTCCCGCCGCGACTGCATCGGCGATGAAGCGATCGACGGGATATACATATATGGGGTTGTAATAGCCCATTAGCACGATGGGCGTGGCGTCATCGGCGGCGCGGAAAGAAGCGACCATGCCGAGGGTTTTTTCCATTGTTTGTCCGGCCCTTAGCGCCCGCTGCGACGCGGCTTGGATGACCGGACCGTCGGCCATCGGGTCGGAAAACGGCATGCCGAGCTCGATGATGTCGGCGCCGGCGGCCGGAAGCGCCTTCAGGATTGCAAGCGAGCTTCCGTAATCGGGGTCGCCGGCGGTGATGAAGGTGACGAGGCCGGCGCGGCCCTCGCGCTTCAACGCCGCAAATCTCTTGTCGATCCGCGTCACGCTCACATCTCCATGCGGAGGTGCTCGGCCACGGCGAAAATGTCCTTGTCGCCGCGCCCGCACATATTCATGACGAGAAGGTTGTCGCGCGGCAAAGTCGGCGCGAGCTTCTTCACATAAGCCAAGGCATGGGACGGCTCGAGGGCGGGGATGATCCCCTCGAGCCGCGTGCAAAGCTGGAAGGCGTCGAGCGCCTCCTTGTCGGTCACGGCGACGTAGTTCACGCGGCCGCTATCCTTGAGCCAGGAATGCTCGGGACCGACGCCCGGGTAGTCGAGGCCGGCGGAGATGGAATGGCCCTCGAGGATCTGGCCGTCGTCGTCCTGTAGGAGATAGGTGCGATTGCCGTGCAGCACGCCCGGCTTGCCGCCGGTCATCGAGGCGGCATGACCGTTCGCCACGTCGAGGCCGTAGCCGCCGGCTTCGACCCCGTAGATCGCGACCGAGGGCTCGTCGAGGAAGGAATGGAACAGGCCCATCGCGTTCGAGCCGCCGCCGATGCAGGCGACCAGCGTGTCGGGCAGTCGGCCTTCCCGCTCCAGCATCTGCTCGCGCGTCTCGCGCCCGATCACCGATTGGAAGTCGCGCACCATGGCGGGATAGGGATGCGGGCCCGCCACCGTGCCGATGATGTAGAAGGTGTCGTGCACGTTGGCGACCCAGTCGCGAAGCGCGTCGTTCATGGCGTCCTTCAGCGTGCCCGACCCCGACGTCACCGGCCGCACCTCGGCGCCGAGAAGTTTCATGCGAAACACGTTCGGTCGCTGCCGCTTGATGTCGGTCGCGCCCATGTAGATGACGCAAGGCAGGCCGAAGCGCGCCGCGACCGTCGCCACCGCGACGCCATGCTGGCCGGCGCCGGTCTCGGCGATGATGCGCGTCTTGCCCATGCGGCGGGCGACTTGAATTTGCCCGAGGCAGTTGTTGATCTTGTGCGACCCGGTGTGGTTCAGCTCGTCGCGCTTGAAGTAGATCTTGGCGCCCCCGAGTTCATCGGTGAGACGCTCGGCGAAATAGAGCGGGCTCGGGCGGCCGCCGTAATGGGCGAGAAGATCGGCAAGCTCGGCCTGGAAGGCGGGATCGGCCTTGGCCTCGGCGTAGGCGCGTTCGAGATCGAGGATGAGCGGCATCAGCGTCTCGGCGACATAGCGTCCGCCATAGAGGCCGAAATGGCCGCGCTCGTCGGGGCCGGCGCGATAGGTGTTGAGCGTATTTTGCTGATCGCGCGCGCTCATGACGCCTTGGCCCTCTTCTGCTCGCCTGCGCTCTTGGCGGCGCGGATGAAGCGGCTGACAAGGTCGGGGTCCTTCTCGCCGGGCGCGCGCTCGACGCCCGAAGACACATCGACCAATGCCGCACCGGTCATGGCGATGGCCGCAGCCACCGTGTCGGGGGTGAGGCCGCCCGACAGCGCGAACGGCGCGCCGAAGCCTTGAAGCGCGTGCCAGTCGAAGGCGACGCCGTTGCCGCCGGGAAGCTCCGCCGCTTCATCGGCCTTGGCATCGAATAGGATGCCGTCGGCGATCGCGGCATAAGGGTTTGCGCCCGAGACATCGGCCGCCGTTGCGATCGCGATGGATTTCATCACCGGCAGGTTGGTGCGGGCCTTGATCTGCGCCACGCGCTCGGGGCTTTCGCCGCCATGAAGCTGAAGAAGGTCGGGGCCCACCGTCTCGGCCACTTCGTCGATCAGCGCATCGCTGGGATCGACCAGCACGGCCACGGTTCCGATCCGCCCTTTCGCGATCTTGGCGAGCACTCGCGCCTCCGCGGCGGTCAGGTGGCGCGGGCTCTTATCGAAGAAGACCAACCCGACATAGTCTGCGCCTGCGCCGGCCGCCGTCTCGACGATGGAAGGCG
>DATEMT010000178.1:0-5556 GCA_035275445.1 Methyloceanibacter sp.
GATGCTCGAAGTGTTCTATGTCGGCGGAACAGCAACGCGCGATTTCTCCGCCGCCGACATCGTCGCCGAGATTGGCGCGCGGGGGATCGAAGCCGCGTTCGCCCCGTCGCGGGAATGGCTCATTCAGCGCATTGCCGGCGAGGCGCGGGCCGGCGACCTGGTCTTGGTCATGGGCGCCCGCGATCCGTCGCTGACGGCGCTCGCGCGCGCAATTCTTGCCGGCGTCGAAGGCGCCGGGAGCCGCGCGACGGCAGACTAACGGTTGCGCGGCTAGTTCCCGAACATTCCCGGGATCGCGTTGGGACGGCCGACGCCGATATTGGCGGCGTTGCGTCTCTGTCGCTGCGGCTTCGGTGGCGTCGCGGCGGGCGCGGCTTCCACCGCCATCAGTTCGGACTTGCCGAACAAGGCCGCCGCCATCTTCTTGTCGAGCCCGTAGACATCGCTATAGGTCCGCATTTGACCCACGCCGTCGAAGGCGACGGTGAAATAGGTGAGATGCACCGGCACGGAGCGGTTGAGCGCGACCGCGTTGTTTCGGCTCCTGGCGATGAGGTCGTTGACGCGCGCGGCCGACCAGCCTTTGTCGGCGGCGAGCAGAAGGGTCGCCAAGCGGTCGGGCTGATTGACGCGGATGCAGCCGTGACTCAGCGTGCGAACGTTCTCGCGGAACAGCTCGGGCTGCAACGTGTCGTGCATGTAGATGGCGTGACGGTTGGGGAAATTGAACTTCAGAACGCCCAACACGTTGGTCGCTCCCGGCTCTTGCGTGAAGGTGTAGCTGCGGATGTTGGCGCGGTTCCAATCGACGGAAGCGGGATCGATCGGGCGTCCCTGGAGGCTGACCGAAAGCTGGTTGTCACGAAGGACCGAGAGGTCGGGGCCGCCGTCCGGTCCGCGCTGGCGCAAGCGGGGCTGAAGGTCCTCGATCATGATGGTATCGGGCACGGTCCAGTCCGGATTGAACACGATCGAATTCATGCTCGCCGAGAAGATCGGCGTTGCGTATTTCACCTGGCCGACGATGCTCTTCTCGACATAGATCGACTTGCCGTCTTTCACGACCCTGGTGGTGAAGGCGGGAATGTTGTTCCAGACGTAATAGGCGCCGAGCGCGGGCGGCATCCAGCGCCAGCGCTCCATGTTGACGATCAGGCGCTGAACCGCGGCATCGCGCTCGGGCCTGCCGCCGCGCGCCTTGGCCTTGGCGACGGCCTTGAGGAGCGCTTGGCGAAGGCCTTCGAACTGCTCGTTCTTGGGATGAAGCGCCCGCAAATAGAGGCCGGGATCGGCCGCTTGGGCGAGATCGACGAGCACGGTATTCGGATCGCGTAGCTCCGGTCTCTGGTCGAACAAGATGCTGATGCGCGCGGGCGAGAGACGGCCGCCTCGCGCGAAACGCGCGTATTTGAGAGCGGCAAGAGCGAGCTTGAGTTCGGCCTCGGCTTGCGCTTCGGCAGTCGCCGGCAGTTCGGACGCGGCCGGGATGGCGAACGCGCCGGGGTCGAGGCCCCAATTGCCGGCTTTTTCGATCTCGGCGATGAGGCCTTGGGCCTTGGCGGAGAAGCCCATGCCGGTGATCCAGGCCGGCGCACCGGAGAGAGCGCCGTAATAGGCCTCGAGCGCGGCAAGGTCGTCGGGATGGGCCTTTGCCCGCAAAGCGGGGTCTTGCAGCTTCGATCGGATCGCCGCGACGACCGGATCGGCGGGAACATCGGGAGCGGCGATGGTGGGGGCCGCCTCGGCCGGCGCGCGGCCGGCCTCGCCCGGAGGCGCCGGGGCGGGGTCGATCTCACTTTCGCCCGCGGGAGGCAAGGCGGGAACGCTCCGAACCTCGTTCTCGCTGCCGGGGGCCGCGGCCGGCCCAAGCGCCGCCTGATCGGTGTCGCCGGGCGCCGGAAACGCGGGCTCTGCCGGGGTCTCGGCCGCCGCCGCGCGGTCCACGGCGTAGCCGCCCGCAAGCGAAACGGTGAGCAAAAAGGCCTGAAGAGCAGCGGCATAGGCCGTCGCCAAGGCTCGTCTTCTCATCGCGAAATAGACCCCTCGTAGCGCCTATGAAGGTAGTGGCTGAGGGGAGCGGCCACCACCCCCATCGGTGCCGCACCACCATTCTTTTGGCGAGCGTTGCCCTAAATCCCCGCTCGCGATTTGTACCGACCGCGGCCGATAGACTTCGTCCCGGCCTCGGCTATGATCGCCGCGACATTTCCGGTTCAGGGGGGTCCATGTTTCCGATCGGCGACGACAATTCGCAGCGGCGCACGTTCCCCTACGTCACAATCGCGCTCGTCGTCGTCAACGTGCTGGTGTTCCTGGTCGAGCTGTCGCAGGGAGACAAATTCATCACCGACTGGGCGTTCATCCCGGCCCGGTTCTCGCAGGAGCCCGGCGCCGGGGCAGTCACCATCCTGTCGGCCATGTTCATGCATGGCGGCTGGATGCACCTGATCGGCAACATGCTGTTTCTGTGGATCTTCGGCGACAATGTCGAAGACCGGATCGGGCACGTGAAATTCTTGATCTTCTATTTGCTCGCCGGCTTCGCCGCCACCTTCGCGCAGTATTACGTCAATTCCAACTCGGCCATTCCCAATGTCGGCGCCTCGGGCGCGATCGCCGGCGTGCTCGGCGCCTATCTCCTCATGTTCCCGCAATCGCGCGTGAACGTACTGCTCGGCCGGCAAATCGTCGCCATGCCCGCCTTCGCCGTGCTCGGGCTGTGGATCCTGTTCCAGGTCATCAGCGGCTTCGCCATGAGCGACCAACGCGGCGACGTGGGCGGCGTGGCCTACATGGCCCATATCGGCGGCTTCTTCGCCGGCATCGCCATGGCGCTGCTCACGCGCGGATGGTGGAGCACGAGCAACACGGCCTGATGGGCCGCAAGGCGCCCCGCTAGACCCCGCCGAGGAAATCGCGCTTGCCGATCTCGAGCCCGCAGCGCCTGAGAATGGCGTAGGCGGCGGTGGCGTGGAAATAGAGATTGGGCAGAACGAAATGGGTCAGATAGGGCGCGCCCTTGAAGCGCATCTCCTGCCCGCCGACGGTGAGCACGATGTCGCGCTCCTCCGAGCCGTCGAAATCCTTGGCGGGGACGCTTTCGATGAATTTCACCGTCTTGGCGATGCGGGCCTTGAGCTCGCCGAAGCTCGCTTCGTCGTCGGCATATTTGGGAACGTCACGGCCCGCGAGCCGCGCGGCCGCGCCCTTGGCCATGTCGCCTGCGATCTGAACCTGCCGCGTCAACGGAAACATGTCGGGCGCAAGCCGCCAGTTCAGCAACACTTCGGGCGCGATCTTGTGCTCTTCGGCGAAACGTTCCGCCTTGTCGAGGATGGCATGGAGGCTGTTGAGCATGGTGACGAAGGCCGGAACCGAAGCCTGGTACATTCCAAAAGACATGGTGGTCTCACCTCATTGGGACTTTGGGACAGGCCGCGATTGTAGCAAAGGCCGGCAAGCGGCACGTCATCACGTTCCGGCGAGCTTCCTTGGCGTCAACGCGCGGGAAAAGCATTGACAATGAGGGCAAGCTCCTTGGCCGGATCCCAGGCATCGCTCTCGAGCGTTCGGCCGAGCCTGACGATGACGAGGTCGCGCGACGGCACGATGGCGATGACCTGCTCGTCGTGGCCGAGGAAATAATAGGCATCGCCCGGCATCGGCGGCTCGCCATAGGCGTCGGACTGCGGCAGCTTGAGCCAAATATGCGCGCCGTAGCTCTGCTCGGGCGCGTTCTTCGTCGGCGCCAGGCTGTAAGCGATCCACCCTTCCGGCAAGAGCCTCTCCCCCTGCCACACGCCGTCCTCTAGGTAGAACAGGCCGAGACGGGCGTAGTCGCGCGCCGAGGCGTAGAGCAGCGAGGATCCGACCAGCGTGCCCGCGGCGTCGGGGGCGATTACGGCGCTCCGCATGCCAAGCGGCTCGAACAGGCGCTCGCGCGGATAGCGCAGATAGTCTTCCTCGCTCGCGAACGTCGCGCGCAAGATGCCGGCCACGATGTTCGAGGTGCCGCTCGCATAGGACCAATGCGTGCCGGGCGGATGAAGCAACGGCTGGTCCGCGGCGAACTTCGCCATGTCGCCGCGCGCGAACAGCATGACCGTGACGTCGGCGAGAGGATCGTCGTAGCTCTCGTCGAAGGCAAGGCCGCTCGACATGCGCAAGAGATCGTCCAGCGCGATGTCGCGACGCGCGTCGCCCTCGCCCCGCCACTCCGGCATCAGCGCGCGGTCGGCGACGGCGAGTTTGCCGTCCTTGACCCGCATGCCGATGAGCGCGTTCAGCGCGCCTTTGGTCAACGACCAGCCGACGAGCGGCATCGCCGCATCGAAACCCGGCGCGTAGCGCTCGGCGACGATGCGGCCCCGGTGCACGACAACGAGCGCGCGGGTGTTGCGGGGATGGGCGGGATCGGGCTCGGCAAAATTCGCCGCTACCGCCTTGTCGAGCGCCGCCCGATCGACGCCGTCAGCGCCCGCGCCGAGATCGACGCCCTCGCCCTCGGGCCAAAGCGCCTCGGGGTCGGGCCGCGGGTTGCCGGCGAGGCCCCGCGCCTCCTCGCGCAACCCGGCCTCGCTCGCACCGTCGATCAGCGTGCAGCCGAGTCCGTCGCGATAGACCGCGGTCTGCGCGCCGATGCCATAGGCCGATGCGCTCACGCGTTTTCCGTCGCGGTCGAGCGTCTGCTGGAAAAAGCGCAAAAGCTCGTAACCGGGACCGGTCAGGTCGTCGGCCTGCACCTCTTCGGGAGCGCGGCCCGACACGAACACGCCGCCGCAGAGGATCTCGGCGCTCGCGCCCGAGCCCACGCGGGCGATGCGATAGGCGTGCAATCCCGCCGCGACGACGGCGCCTGCGGCGATCGCCGCCAGCATGAGCCAGGTCCTACGCTTGAATGAGATCATGCCGGCCGCGTGGCGGGTGAGATGGTGCCGCTGGAGAGATTTGAACTCCCGACCTTGGCTTTACGAAAGCCCTGCTCTACCCCTGAGCTACAGCGGCCGATGGGATGCGGCCGGGCGCGCCATGTGCGGCCCCGGCGAGCCCGTCCCGTGCTTAGCGGCAATATCGGGATCGCGCAAGCAAAGCGCCGGTTTCGGCGTTTTCATCAGCGGAATTGGGCCGTGCGCAGGCGCTCGAGAGAATTCGGGCTCTCGTCGGTCTCGCCTTGCGCCACGCCGGGATCGTCGGGAGGCCGCTCCGGCACGAAGATCGCGGGCTTCGGCCGCGGCTCCTGACGCGCGGGCGGTTGTGCAGGCGCAGGCGCAGGCGGGGTCTTGGCCGCGCCCGAAGCGGGCCGATCCTCTTTCTCCTTGCTCATGTCGATCACCTCGCCGCGCGGAGGAATGTCTGGCGCGGGCGGTGGGCTTACGAGCGGCGGCGGCGCTTGAACCGCAGGGGCTGCCGGGCGTTCCTCGATGACGAGCGTGTCGTCGCCGCGTCCGATGGCATCGACCGGCGCCTTCCACTCGAAGCCGTCGACCTCGCCGGTGACCGGCGATATCGGCAGCCAGCGATCCGAGACATAGCCGTCGGCGATCCAGGCGCGGTCGC
>DATEMT010000179.1:0-5534 GCA_035275445.1 Methyloceanibacter sp.
AGCCTGCGCGGGTGACGGCGCGGCAGATCGAGGCGGCGCGCCGCGCCATGACCCGGCAGATGAAGCGCGCCGGGCGGGTGTGGATCAGGCTGTTCCCCGACGTGCCGGTGTCGAAGAAGCCGACCGAAGTCCGGATGGGCAAGGGCAAGGGCACGCCGGAATTCTGGGTTGCGCGGGTGAAGCCCGGACGCATCCTGTTCGAGATCGACGGTGTCACCGAGCAGGTCGCGCGCGAGTCGCTTCGGCTCGGCGCGGCAAAGCTTCCGATCAAGACGCGCTTCGTTGCGCGCATCGAGGCCAAGCCATGAAGGCGCACGAAGTCCGCAGCATGTCGCCCGATCAGCGCGCCGACGAGCTCGTCAAGCTGAAGAAGGAGCAGTTCAACCTGCGCTTCCAGGCGGCGTCGGGCCAGCTCGAGAACACGGCGCGGGTGAGGCAGGTCAGGCGCGACATCGCCCGGATCAGGACCATCGCGCAGCAATCGCCTCAAGCCGAGGCGCGCGCGAAGCCCGCGCCCGCGCCCAAGGTCGAGAAGGTTGCGAAGCCCAAAGAAGCGGCGAAGGCCGCAGCCAAGACCGCGCCCAAGGAAGCCAAGAGCGCGGCCAAGGCGAAGCCAAAGTCGAAGGCAAAGAAGAAGAGTTAGGACGAAAACGATGCCGAAACGCGTGCTGCAAGGAGTCGTGGTGAGCGACAAGAACGACAAGACCGTGGTGGTCCGCGTCGAGCGGCGCTTCACCCATCCCGTGCTCCAGAAGACCGTGCGACGGAGCAAGAACTATCACGCCCATGACGAGAAGAACGAGTTCAAATTGGGCGAAATGGTGTGGATCGAGGAGTGTCCGCCGGTATCCAAGCAGAAGCGGTGGACGGTGTTGCCGCGCGAGCAGGCGGCATCTTAGCGGCTAACGAGGTCAAGGGCGAAAGCCATGATACAGATGCAAACCAATCTCGACGTCGCCGATAATTCGGGGGCACGGCGCGTCCAGTGCATCAAGGTGCTCGGCGGCTCGAAGCGCAAATACGCCTCGATTGGCGACACGATCGTGGTCTCGGTCAAGGACGCGATCCCGCGCGGCCGCGTCAAGAAGGGCCAGGTGATGAAGGCCGTGGTGGTCCGCACCGCCACCGGCGTGCGCCGGCCCGACGGGTCGATCATCCGCTTCGATCGCAACGCCGCGGTCCTCATCAACCCGCAAGGCGAGCCGATCGGCACCCGCATCTTCGGCCCGGTCACCCGCGAGCTCAGAGCGAAGAAGCATATGAAGATCGTTTCGCTCGCGCCGGAGGTCTTGTGATGGCGAAGCTCAAGATCAAGAAGGGAGACCACGTCGTGGTCATCACCGGCCGGGACAAGGGCAAGAAGGGCGAAGTCCTCAAAGTGATGCCGGAGGAGAACCGCGCCATCGTCAAGGGCGTGGGCATGGTTCGCCGCCATCAACGCCAGACGGCCTCGCAAGAGGGCGGGATCATCGCCAAGGAGGCGCCGATCCATATCTCCAATCTCGCGATCGAGGATCCCAAGGACGGGAAGCCGACGCGCGCCGGATACAAGTTTCTGAAGGACGGGCGCAAAGTGCGGTTCGCCAGGCGCTCGGGCGAGGTCATCGATGGCTGATCAGGCTTACATCCCCCGGCTCAAGCAGCACTACACCGAGGTGCTCAAGCCCGCACTCGCCAAGGAATTCGGCTACGCCAACGCCATGCAAGTGCCGCGGCTCGAGAAGGTGGTGCTGAACATGGGCGTGGGCGAGGGCGTCAACGACTCCAAGAAGGTCACCGCCGCCGCTGCCGATCTCGGCCGCATCGCCGGGCAGAAGCCGGTGATCACACGGGCGCGCAAATCGATCGCCACCTACAAGCTGCGCGAGGGCATGCCGATCGGCGCCAAGGTCACCTTGCGTCAGAACCGCATGTATGAGTTCATCGACCGGCTGGTGAACATCGCGCTGCCGCGCGTGCGCGACTTCCGCGGGCTCAACCCCAAGAGCTTCGACGGGCGCGGCAATTTCGCCATCGGGCTCAAGGAGCACATCATTTTCCCCGAGATCGACTACGACAAGGTGGAAGACGTGCTCGGCATGGACATTATCGTTTGTACGACGGCGCGCAGCGACGACGAGGCGCGCGCGCTGCTCAAAGGTTTGAACTTTCCGTTCCGCAGCTAGACGAAGCGGCTGCGACAGGAGGACTTGAATGGCCAAGACGAGCATGATCGAGCGGAACAAGAAGCGCCGCCGCCTCGCCCAGCAATACAAGGCGCGGCGGACGCGGCTCAAGACGATTGCCGCCGACCGGTCCCTGCCGGCCGAGGAGCGTTTTGCCGCCCGGCTCAAGCTCGCCGAACTGCCGCGCAATTCGTCGCCCACGCGGATCCGCAACCGTTGCGATCTTACCGGGCGTCCCCGCGGTTTTTACCGCAAGCTGCGCATGTCGCGAATCGCGCTGCGCGACCTCGGAAGCCAGGGTCTCATCCCCGGCATGATCAAGTCGAGCTGGTAGGACGAGCGCATGAGCATCAACGATCCACTAGGCGATATGCTGACCCGCATCCGCAACGCGCAGTTGCGGCACAAGGCCAAGGTGACGACGCCGGCCTCCAAGCTCAGAGAGCGCGTGCTCGATGTGCTGGCCGAGGAGGGCTATATCCGCGGCTATGCCCGCGTCGATTATAGCGGCGGCCGGTCCGAGTTCGAGATCGAGCTCAAATATTTCGACGGCGAGCCCGTGATCAAGGATATCGAAAGAGTGTCGACGCCCGGACGGCGCGTCTATTCCTCGGTCAGAGATTTGCCGACTGTCGCCAACGGTCTTGGCGTGGCCATCTTGTCGACGCCGAAGGGCGTGATGTCGGATGCGCGCGCCCGGACCGAGAATGTCGGCGGCGAGATCCTCTGTAATATATTCTAGGGCCGTAAGCTCCGGCGAAGGTTGATCGAATGTCGCGCATTGGCAAAAAACCCGTATCGGTTCCCGGCGGCGTCACCGCCGCGGTGAACGGCCAGGAGGTCAAGGTCAAGGGCCCCAAGGGCGAGCTCAAGCACGTGCTCGTGGACGCCATGGTCGCCAAGCTCGACAAGGACAGGATCGCGATCGAGATGCGCGAGGACACGAAGGAAGCCCGCGCCATGTGGGGCATGTCCCGCACGCTCGTCGCCAATCTGATCGCCGGCGTGACGCAAGGCTTCTCCAAGCGGCTCGAGATCACCGGCGTCGGCTACCGCGCCGCCGTGCAGGGCTCAAATCTCCAGCTCCAGCTCGGCTTCAGCCACGATGTTGCCTATCCGATCCCGCAAGGTATCCAGATTGTCTGCCCCAAGCCGACCGAGATCGTGATTACGGGCATCGACAAGCAGCAAGTTGGCCAGGTCGCCGCGGAGATCAGGCAGTTCAGGCCGCCCGAGCCTTACAAGGGCAAAGGCATCAAATATGCGGGCGAGTTCATTTATCGCAAAGAAGGCAAGAAGAAGTAGCAGGACGATCGGCAATGGGCGCGTTGAACGAAAAGGTTTTGCGGCGGTCACGCCGGGTGCGCGGCACGCTCAAGCGTGCTGCGAACGGGCGTGCGCGCCTGTCGGTGTTCCGCTCCTCGCGGCACATCTACGCGCAAGTGATCGACGATAAGGCGGGCAAGACGGTCGCCGCGGCCTCGACGCTCGACACCGACCTCAAGGGCTCGCTGCCGAAGGGAAGCGACCTCGCCGCCGCCCAGGCCGTGGGCAAGCTCGTGGCCGAGCGGGCGCTGAAGGCTGGGGTCAAGGACGTCGTGTTCGACCGCGGCGCCTATCTCTATCATGGGCGGGTGAAGGCGCTTGCCGACGCCGCGCGCGAAGCGGGCCTGAACTTCTAGTTTCGACCTAAGAAAGGATCGACCGTGGCACGAGGCCAGCAATCAAGAGACCGCGACGAGCGCGAGCGCGACAGCGAATTTATCGACAAGCTCGTGCACATCAATCGCGTCGCCAAGGTGGTCAAGGGCGGACGGCGTTTCGGTTTCGCCGCGCTGGTCGTGGTCGGCGATCAGAAGGGACGGGTCGGTTTCGGTCATGGCAAGGCGCGCGAGGTGCCCGAGGCCATCCGCAAGGCGACCGAGGCCGCCAAGCGCAATCTGGTGAAGGTTCCCTTGCGCGAGGGACGGACGCTGCATCACGACGTGACCGGCCAACACGGCGCGGGGCGGGTCGTGCTGCGGGCGGCGCCTCCCGGCACCGGCATCATCGCCGGCGGGCCGATGCGCGCCGTGTTCGAGACGCTCGGAATTCAAGACGTGGTCGCCAAATCGCTCGGAAGCTCGAACCCGTACAACATGGTGCGCGCGACCTTCGATGCGCTGCGGCACGAGGACAGCCCGCGCGGGGTTGCGGCGCGGCGCGGCAAGAAAGTGAGCGAGATCGTTTCGCGACGGAGAGACGGCGCGGGCGACGCGGCCGGCACCGAGGCGTAAGCCTTAGAGCCCCGCGAGCAAGAGAAGGTTTGGCACATGGCCGAGAAGAGAAAGACCATCGTCGTCGAGCAGATCGGCAGCCCGATCCGGCGCCCAGCGACCCAGCGCGCAACGCTGATCGGGCTCGGCCTCAACAAGATGCATAAGCGGCGGACGCTGGTCGACAGCCCGCAGGTCCGTGGCATGGTGGCGAAGGTCGCCCATCTCGTGCGGATCGTCGAGGACGAGCCCAAGGCCTAAGGAAGAAAAATTATGCGACTGAATGCAATCAGCGACCGTCCGGGCGCGACCAAGGCCAAGAAGCGGCTCGGCCGCGGCATCGGCTCAGGCCTCGGCAAAACCGCGGGCAAGGGCACCAAGGGTCAGAAGGCTCGCGCCGGCGTCGCCATCAAGGGCTTCGAAGGCGGCCAGATGCCTCTGCATCGGCGCCTGCCCAAGCGCGGCTTCAACAACATCTTCGCCAAGAAGTTGAACGAGATCAATCTCGGCCGCATCCAGCAGGCGGTCGATGCCGGCATACTCGACGGCAAGAAGCCGATCACTGTCGCGGCGCTCAAGGAGGCCGGCCTCATCCGGCGCGAGAAGGACGGCGTGCGGCTCCTCGGCAACGGCGAACTCAAGGCGAAGCTCGCCTTCGAGGTCACCGGCGCCTCGCAGAGCGCGATCAAGGCGGTCGAAGCCAAAGGCGGCACGGTGACGCTCAAATCCATTACCGGACGCGAGCGGCCCGCGGCCGACAAGATCAAGGCCGAACGCAGCGCGGCGAAACGCGCGACGAAAGCGGCGCCCAAAGGCCGCAAGGCCAAAGGCGAAGAGGGCGAAGGCGGCGGCGAAGAGTCCGCCAAGGCCAAGCCCGCGCCGGAGAAGCCGGCCGAAGGCGAGGCCAAGGCGCCGAAGGCCAAGCCCGCAAAGAAAGAATCCGAGTGAGGCGAGGCGGCGCTAGACCGCCGTCTCCGCGCTAAGGGAAGACGTTTCGATGGTTTCTGCGGCAGAACAGCTCGTTTCCAACCTCAATCTGGCGGCCTTCGCCAAAGCCGACGAGCTCAAGAAGCGCATCTGGTTCACGCTCGGCGCGCTCTTGATCTACCGGCTC
>DATEMT010000180.1:0-5634 GCA_035275445.1 Methyloceanibacter sp.
GACGGACTCTGCTTGGACCGGCACCGAACCTTACCACTTCCGAGCCACCTGCGCCGCTCCTCTCAAACCGCCCACGCACCCACTGGCGGTCTCAGGCGCGAGAAGCATTGAACCCGAGCCAAGCAAGCAAGGCGGCAACAACGCAGGCAATCCAGCTCGCCCATAACGGGATAGAATTTGTGCCGACGGTAAGCGGCAAACCCGCCGCGGCACGGCCCAGTTGCAGCACCGCGACGATGGCAAAGATCGCGGCGGCAAGACGCGCATAGTCTCTCGCAGTCATCGCACCCTCCACAAATTCTTGCTCGCAAAACATACGCCAAGGCGAAGTTTCGCGACAATAGGCTTGAGTACCGCTGCGACGTTTCTATCGTCGGCACATTCAGTAGAGCAGGTAGGGCGCGCGGACTTCCGCGAACGCCGCTTCGCCGGCGCGCCAGCTCGCGGCGATGTCGGCGAGAGGCGTCTGTCGCTCGATCTGCTGCCGCAGCATGGGCGAGCCGGCGAGAATGTCGATCGGCATCTTGTCGTGCTCGTATTCGTAAGGCGGCGCGCGCCATTGGAACTTGTCCGGCGCGAGCGCAAAGCATTCGCGCATCACGGCGATTCCGGCCTTGACCGGCTCGAAGGCGTCGCGGTCGGTCACGTGAATCTGACAGCCGCCGCAGGTCGCTTTCGCGTGCTTCTGGAAGGTCGGCTCGAAAATGGCGGGGCGAAAATGCACGCCGGCAAGCCCGGTCGCGTTGAGCCGCGCGGCAAGCTCCTCGCCGTCGAGCCAAGGCGCGCCGATCAGCTCGAAGGGGCGCGTGGTGCCGCGGCCCTCCGACAGTATCGTGCCTTCGAACAGAACCGTGCCGGGATAGACGATGGCGGTGTCGAGGGTCGGCATGTTGGGCGAGGGCATGACCCAGGGGAGACCGGTCTGGTCCCAATACATGCCGCGCGACCATCCCTCCATGGGCACGACTTCGAGCGCGGCGCCGAGGCCGTGGCGGTCGTTGAAGAGGCGCGCGAGCTCGCCCACGGTCATGCCGTGCCGCATCGGTATCGGGTACTGCCCGACGAAGGACTCGTAGCCCGTCTCGAGCATGGGGCCCTCGACGGCAACGCCGCCGATGGGATTGGGCCGGTCGCAGACGATCACGGGCAGTCCTTTGCGCGCGGCGGCGGCAAGGCAATTCGCCATGGTGTAGATGAAGGTGTAGATGCGCGCCCCGACGTCTTGGATGTCGATCACCAGCACGTCGATGAGGTCGAGCATCGCGGGCGTGGGCTCCCGCGTCTCGCTGTAGAGCGAGAAGACCGGCACCTTGCGCCGCTTGTCCTCGGCGTGGGGCGTCTCGATCATGTTGTCCTGGAGGTCGGAGCGAAAGCCGTGCTGGGGGCCGAAGATCGCCGCGAGCGTCCAGCGCGGCGAGGCGGCAAGCACGTCGGCGATATGGCGAAAGTCGCGGTCGATCGAGGCGGGGTTGGCGAGGACGCCGACCCGCGAGCCGTCGAGGCGCGGCGAGGCGATCAGGCGTTCGGATCCGAGCAGCATGGTGAAGGCCCGTCGCGGCGTTTGAAACTTCGGTCCTGCTATGGTAGTCGGCGGCGGGGCCGCCCGGAAGAGTCAGGGAAATCCTTGAAAATTGACCGCGTTCGAGGCTTGGCGCGCCCAGACCTCAAGGCCCCGACACGGCCAGTCTGCTGATAGAATGTTTAAGAAAGCCGCGCTGGAGATCGCATGAGTAAGGACCGCACGCAAGCCATTCCCGCCTTCATCGACCTTGCCGCGCAGCGCGAGCTTCTGGGCGACAGCGTCGAGCGGGCGATCGCGGCGGTGCTCGATCATGGCCAGTACATTCTCGGCCCCGAAGTCATCGAGCTCGAACGGCAGCTCGCCGCCTTCTGCGGCGCGCGCCATTGCGTCACTTGCGCGAACGGCACCGATGCGCTGTTGCTCGCTCTGATGGCCGAAGGCGTCGGCCCGGGCGATGCGGTCTTCGTGCCTGCATTCACCTTCGTTGCGACCGCCGAGGTGCCGCTGCTCTGCGGCGCCACGCCCGTCTTTGTCGATGTGCGTCCCGACAGCTTCAACCTCGACACGGAGAGCCTCGAAGCCGCAATCGGCGAGGCCAAGCGGCGCGGGCTGAACCCGCGTTGCGTGATCCCCGTCGATCTCTATGGCCAGCCGGCGGATTGCAAAGCCGTCGGCACGATCGCCGAGGCGCACAAGCTTCTCATGATCGCTGATGCCGCCCAGAGCTTCGGCGCGAGCCTCTTGGGCCGGAAAGTCGGCACGCTCGCGGCCTACACCGCCACGAGCTTCTATCCGTCGAAGCCGCTGGGCGGCTACGGCGATGGGGGCGCGGTCTTCACCGATGACGACGATAAGGCGGTGCGGCTCCTTTCGCTGCGCAATCACGGCAAGGGCCCGGGCCGGCCCGACACCGAGCATGTGGGGCTCAACAGCCGGCTCGACTCGATCCAAGCTGCGATCCTCATCGAAAAGCTCCGCCTGTTCCCGGGCGAGATCGACGCGCGGCAGGTCCGCGCCGCGCGCTACAACGAGGCGCTCGCGCCGGTTGCCAAAGTGCCCGAGCTGATCGGCGGCGCAACCTCGGTCTGGGCGCAGTACACAATCGTCACCGAGCGGCGCGACGCGCTCGTCAGCGCTTGCCGCGAGGCCGGGATCCCCACCGCCATCCATTATGCGAGCGCGCTCAATTGCCTCGCGCCTTACCAAAAGTTCCCGACGGCGCCTTCCGGCGTCCCTCATGCCGAATGGCTCGCCAAGCGCGTCATAAGCCTTCCCATGCACCCTTATCTCAGCGAGGAGGCGCAAGACCTCATCGTCGCCGCGGTCCGGAGTGCGCTTGGCGCAGCGAAGAGCGGCGTTGCTCATGCGGCCGAGTAGGGGCGGTTGAGCGCCATGGCAGAACCGGTCCGCGTCGCCGTCGTCGGCTCAGGCTATTTCGGCCGGTTCCATGCCAATCACTACGCGCGCAACCCGCGCGCAAAGCTGGTCGCCGTGGTCGATACCGAGCCTGAGCGCGCCCGCGCCGTCGCCGCGGAGTTCGGCGCGGAACCCTCCTTCGACTATCGCAGCATTATCGGCAAGGTCGATGCGGTGAGCGTCGCCGTGCCGACGCCGCTCCATTATGAGATTGCAAGCAATCTGATCGAGGCCGGGATTCACGTCCTCGTCGAGAAGCCGCTCACCGACAGCGAGGAGTCCGGGGCCAAGCTCGCGAGCCTCGCCGAGGCGCGCAAGGCGGTGCTGCAAGTCGGCCATATCGAGCGGTTCTCGAGCGCCTACCGCACGCTCGCCAAGGTGATCGTCGATCCGCTTTATTTCGAGAGCTATCGCATCGCGCCGTGGAAGAACCGCGGAGTCGAAGTCGATGTCATCCTCGACCTGATGATCCACGACATCGACATGATCATCGGGCTCGTCGATTCGCCGGTGGCCCAAGTCGATGCCGTGGGCACGCCCGTGCTCGGCAAGACCATCGACCTCGCCAATGCCCGCATCACGTTCGAATCGGGCTGCATCGCCAACGTGACCGCGAGCCGCGTGAGCTACAAGACCGAGCGGCGCATGCGCGTCTTTGCCCGCAACCACTACCTCAGCTGCGATCTCGGCGAGGGCCGCATCAACGGCTACCGCTTGCGCGGCGACCCGATGGTCGAGGGTCTGGCGGCGATCGCCGCGGAGACCTACGAAATCGAGAAGCAGGACAGCCTCGGCAACGAGATCGACGCGTTCCTCGACTGCATCCTCACCGGGGCCAAGCCCGTGGTCGATGGTCGCGCGGGCTGCGAAGCGCTTCGCGTCGCGAGCCTGATCAATGAAAGCATCGAGAAGCACCTGAAGAGGGTGCAGAACCGGCCGGAAAGGCCGGCGGCAGGAACGGGCGGCTAGCGCGGCCGACCATTCCTCGCGGGTGCATGCCCGATCATGTCGAGCACGACCTTGGCCGCGCGCTCGCTCGGCGGGGGATTGCGCTCGCCGAGCGCCTTGGTCACGTCCTTGAAGGCCTCACGCTGCCGGGTCCGGACCTGCTCGGAGCTTAGGATCTCATCGGCGCGGGCGGCGATGTTCTCCGGTGTGCATTCCTCCTGGAGACATTCGGGCGCCACCCCGCGCCCCGCCAGCAAGTTCACAAGTGAGGCGTGCTCGACGCTGATGCCCATGCGGCGAACAAGGAACGCCGAGAGCGGGCTGATGCGGTAGGCGACCACCATCGGCACCCCGGCAAGCGCCAGTTCGAGCGTGACGGTGCCCGATTTGGCCATCGCGCCATCGGCGGCGGCGAAGGCGTCGAACCGTTCCGCCATGCCGATGACGATGTGAGGCGGCCAATCCCGCGTCAGGTCGCTGACGAGATCGGCAACGGAATCGACCGCGGGAATGACGGCGATGAGGTCGGGATGCTTGTCCTTGAGCCGCCGCAATGCCTCGCCGAATACCGGCAGCATGCGGCGCACTTCGCCGGCGCGGCTCCCGGGCAGCACGCACAGGAGGGGGGCGTCGGTGCCGATCCCATGGCGCAGGCGGAAAGCCTTGCCGTCGCCTTGTCCCGCGCCGGCGTCGATCGCGGGATGGCCGACATAGGTGCAAGGGACGCCGTATTTGGCGAAGAAGGACACCTCGAAGGGCAGAAGCGCCATGATGTGATCGACGCGCTTCTTGAGCTTGCGGGCGCGAAACGGTCCCCAGGCCCAAAGCTGCGGCGCGACGTAGTGGATGACCGGAATACCGGACCCGCGGAGGTGATGGGCGAGGCGCAGACAGAAGCCCGGCGAATCCACCGTCACCACCGCGTCGGGCTCGAGCCGGCGCGCCGCTTCGGCCGTCTCGTTGATACGGCCGATGAGGCGGGGAAGATGGGGCAGCACCTCGGCGAGCCCCATCACCGAGAGCTCGCGCATGGGGAAGAGGCTCGTCAGTCCTTCGCTCTCGCTCTGCGCTCCGCCGACGCCGGCGAAGCGGATGCGGCCCGCCGTCTTCCGCTTGAGCGCCGCCATCAGGCGCGCGGCAAGATGGTCGCCCGAGGCCTCGCCGGAGACGATGAAGATGAGCGGCTCACGCCGTTCCATGCCAACTCCACATTGCTTGCCGCGTGCCGCCGCGCGAGAACGAAGCTGGATACCTCAGGTTCAGAGATTCCGCCAGTTGCCGAAAGTCGCGGCTTGACCCTGCCGCACGCCGTCCCCGCCGATCAGCTCCCAAATGACGCCGTCCTCGATGCGAAAGCGCCGGCCGGACTTGGCGACGCGGACGCCGCTATAACCTCTAAGGAAGCCGTTCCGCGCGACCTGGTCGAGGAGCTTCTGCCGCTCGACTTGATCCGCCGGCTCGGCCGAGAGCCGCGACGGCAGGCCGAGAAACTCCTCCAAGGAATATCCGAAGCAGGCTTGCGCCGCCTTGTTGGCGTAGATGAAATTCGGATCGGGGTCGGTGCCATGGGCGAGAACGATGAACGGCGCCTCGCGGTAGAGCCAGTTCGCGTCCGCGCCTTGCGGCACGAGCGGCCGTCCGACCAGCCGCCCGTGGCTCCCGGTCAAGAGAGCGAAGAAGGCGGGGTCGGTCGAAAGGTCCATCATCCGGCGCGTTGATCCCACTCTGATTTTGAGGCCATGTTCAGG
>DATEMT010000181.1:0-8276 GCA_035275445.1 Methyloceanibacter sp.
GCGGTCGTGCGCGGGCATTCCGACGATTTCGGTCTGTGCTCCGGACGACGACCACGTCCGCGTCAGGCGCTCCAACAGCCATGCCCCGAACGTGTCGAGTTCGCGGACGCCCGCCATGTCGATGGTGACATTCTTGGCCGCGGCGGCTTGGTTCGCGGCGCCGTCAACGAGCGTCTCGAGCTCGCCGGCATGCGCCGCCGTCCAAGAGCCCGAAGCGGCGATTTCGAGCCGCTCCCCCTTCAACTGGCTTGTCAGCAGCACTTCGCCCATGACTGGCTCCTCCCGCCGATTGCAGGCTCTGTCAGGAGGGTGCGCCGGAGGATCGCCGCAGGCAAGTGGCGCGCCGGCCTAGCTGCGGCTGAGGCTGATCGTCACGCTTTGCAGAGCGATGTTCTGCGTCGAAATCGACACACTCTGGCGGGAGGAACTGAAGGAGACCTGCATGGTGCCGGAAACGCCGCCGCTGATCTGAAGGCTGATCTTGTCGCCGGACGCCTGGCCCGAGGCCGTGCCCGCGGCGTTGAAGGTGCGCTCTTCCCACGTTCCGGAGATGCGGCTGCCGGTCTGGCTGAGCTTGCTCCTGATCTCGACATTGGAGGTTTCGCTTTGGCACCGGATGGCCATGCCAAGCTGCGAGCCGCCACCGGTGTAATAGGCATTGCATTTGAGCCGTTCGGTGCGTCCATTGCTCAGCCTGATCTGCCCGGCGCCCTGCCAGCTGCCGAGGAGCGTGTCGAACGCCCCGGCGGCCATCAGGCCGCTCGGCCACGGCACAAGCGCGGCCGCCAAGACCAGAACTGCCAGCAGCCGAAGAGGAACGTTACGGTCGATTCGCATGGCTTTCCTTCTCGCAATTGCCTTGGCGAATAACTCAAGATTATGGTGACGGGGTGATGACAACGGGGCCATCGGACGTTCGGCGCGGTACCTTACGATACCGCGCGGCCATGCAAAAGAGCGCTTCAGCCAAGCTTGCCGCGATTCCCCGCGATTCGGTAGGGGTTTTTGCCGCGTTGGTCCTCGGTCAACAATTCTTGAGGCGCCAAGAATTGTTGAGGGGGCTAGGGGGCGGGGACTAGATTGGCTGGAGCTCATTGCCATCCTCAGGGGCAGGTTCCGCCATTCCGCCGAGACCCAACATCGCCATAACGTATTGCCGGCTCTGCAACTGGCTGTTGCGCGCGGCCTGGATGGGTCAGGAGCTGCTCTCGACCTTCGCCGAGGAGCTCGGCTCCGTCACGCTCATTCCCGACGACACCGGCGGGGTGTTCGAGATCAGGATCGACGGCAAGCTGTTGTGGTCGCGCAGCGATCACGGGCGCTTTCCCGAAATCAAGGAGTTGAAGCAGATGGTGAGGGACGAGGTCGCGCCCTCCCGCGATCTCGGCCATATCGATCATAAGGACGGCACGCCTTAAGCGCCCGTTCCCCGCCGGAGCCACTGGCAGTCCGGCTCGTGCCGCACCACATGACAGCGAAAGTTGCGAGCACATAAGAGGTTCTCCATGTCCGTGCCGGTCGTCGTCACCATCCCCCACAGGCTCTCGCGGCAAGAGGCCGTAAAGCGCCTCAAAGCCGGATTCAGCAATGCAAGCTCGCGTTTCGGCCAAGGCTTGGTCGTGGTGAAGGACGAATGGGCCGGCGACCATCTCGACTTCAGCGCAAGCCTGCTTGGACAGACCACGACCGGCTCGGTCGATGTTGCCGACGACCATGTGAGGCTCGAGGTGCAACTCCCCTGGGTGCTGGCGCTGCTCGCCGAAAAGGCCAAGGCCTTGGTGCAACGGGAGGGTCAGCTCATGCTGGAGAAACCGAGCGATTCCCGGCCCGAACGCTAGGACCGGTCAGGCGATGCTGACGATGGTGGCCTCGGCGGTCCCGGCCTCGACCACATCGCCCACCTGCTTGCCGAGCATGGCCTGGGCCACCGGCGACACGTAGGAGAGCGTGCCGAGCGACGGCTCCGCCTCGTCCTCGCCGACAATGCGATAGGTGTGCTTCCGCCCGTCCTCGCGCTCGATCGTCACCGTGGAGCCGAAGCGGACCTCGCTCTCGTCCGTCGGAGCCTCCACCACTTGGGCGGTGGCCCGGCGCGAGGTCCAGTAGCGCAGATCCCGGTTGATCTTGGCGAGCAGCGGACGGTCGTCGGCGTCATGGGCAACCGCATGCTCGGCATGGAGGCGGGCAAGCTCGGCCTCGATCATCTCGAGCCCCTTCGGGGTCACAAGATTATGGGGAGAAACCGGGCGATCGGGCAGATCGTCGTAGACGTCGCTGACGCTCTCGGGCTCCTTGGTAAAGGCCTTGCTCATGGGCTCGACTATAGCATGGCTCACCCCCGCATTGTGGCCCAACTCGGGCCGACAGTTCTGTGGGCAAGCTCCGGCCAATGAGGTCGTCGGCTTTGCCGCCGACTTCCTCTCCTGCTAGCTTCTTTCAAAACTACAACCTTCGGACGTGGGGACGCAAATGATCGATGCGGGGAACACCGCGTGGCTAATCACGGCCACGGCTCTGGTTCTATTCATGACTTTGCCGGGGCTTGCGTTGTTCTATGGCGGGCTGGTGCGCGCCGAGAACCTGCTCTCGGTGCTGATGCACTGTTTCGCCATCGCCTGCCTCGTTTCGGTGGTCTGGCTGGCCGGCGCCTATAGTCTCGCCTTCAACGCCGGCCCCTATATCGGCGATCTCACCAAGGTGTTCCTCATCGGCGTTCCGCGCGATCAAGTGGCGGCGGGCACGACGCTGCCCGAGAGCGTATTCTTCATGTTCCAGATGACCTTTGCCATCATCACGCCCGCGCTCATCGTCGGCGCCTTTGTCGAACGCATGCGCTTTGGCGCGGTCATGCTGTTCACCCTGCTCTGGCTCCTTCTGGTCTATGTCCCGGTTGCGCATTGGATCTGGGGCGGGGGTTGGCTCGCGGCGCTCGGCGTGCGCGATTTCGCCGGGGGGCTGGTGGTGCATCTCACCGCGGGCATCACCGCCCTCGTCCTTGCCGTCCTGCTCGGGCCGCGCCTCGGCTTTCCCGACGAGGTCAAACCGCCGCATGCGCCGTGGATGACGATGATGGGGGCCTGCATGCTGTGGGTCGGATGGTTCGGCTTCAACGCCGGGAGCGCCTTGGCGGCCGGCGCGGACGCCGGAATGGCCATGACCGCGACGCATATCTCCGCGGCCACGGCGACGCTTGTCTGGATCGTCATCGAGTGGTGTAAATTCGGCAAACCGAGCGTGGTCGGCGCGGTGACGGGAGCGGTCGCGGGCCTTGCCACGATCACGCCCGCCTCGGGCTATGTCGGCCCCGGTGCCGCGCTCGTCATCGGTTTTGCCGGCGGCACAATCTGCTATTTCATGGTGGGCCTGGTGAAGCGGCGCTTCCGGGTAGACGACTCCCTCGATGTGTTCGCCGTGCACGGCGTCGGCGGCGCGACCGGCGTCCTCCTCACCGCAGTCTTTATGGATGCGGCATTTGGCGGCGTCGGATTTCCCGAAGGCGGGAGTATGGCGGCACAGACGGGTGCCCAGCTTACCGGCATCGTTGCGACGCTCCTCTGGTCGCTCGTGGTAAGCTTCGCCATCGCCAAGGCGGTCCAGGCCCTGACCGGCTTGCGCGTCAGCGCCGAAACCGAGGAACAAGGCCTCGATGCCCGCGTTCACGGCGAGCGCGCCTACAATATGTAACGGCAAGCGAGCGGGGACGAACATCATGAAATACATCATCGCAGTCATCCAGCCTCACCGGCTCGACGCCGTGCGCGAGGCGCTTGGCGGCATCGGCGTTCAGGGCTTGACGGTGAGCGAGGTGCGCGGCTTCGGACGGCAGAAGGGGCAGACCGAAATCTATCGCGGCGCCGAATACGTCATGCATTACGTTCCGAAAGTGAAGCTCGAGATTGCCGTGGACGACGCGATCGCGGATTCGGTCGTGGAGACGGTGGGAGCCGCCGCGCGCACCGGACGCATCGGCGACGGCAAGGTGTTCGTACTCGATCTCGAAGGTGCGATGCGGGTACGGACCGGCGAAATGGGCGCCGACGCCCTTTAGGGACGCTGCCGTGGACTTCGGCCCCTATCTCAACCCGGTTCTTCAGAAGCGCGAAGGACAGGTCGCGTTATGGCAGCTCGTCCGCAACTTCTCGAAATGGTTCTTCGACCTCCTGCGCAATTTCGTCCTCGTCGGACTCCTGAAGTATTTCTACGAGAAGTCGGGCAGCACGGTCCTGTTCTACCTGCATGAGTTCGCGCTGGTCGTACTCTTCTTCTATTGCCTGTCCTATGCCGACCAGTGGTATGTCAATCTGTTCGGCTTCCTCGAGGATAAGCGGCGCGCCCATTGGCTGAACCGCGCCGTCAATTTCGGCATCGCGGTTGCGCTCTTCTTGGCGATCCGGTGGGGTGCCTCGGTGATCGTCGCCGAAATTTCCCACGCTCAGGTCTGAGGTTGCGCGATTCCGCCCGGTTGCGGGATTTTCTGCCTTAAAACCCCCGGGAACAGCCCCTATATCAAGGCGGCCGGGGGGCAAGGCCTATTGCAACCGGGCCGAAGAGGTTTCCCGCCGATGCTGGACGATATGCCCAAAAGCCGAAGCACTGCCCTTGTCGCCGATCCCGACGATGCCCTCGGCGCGGTCGCCGGCAGGCGCGCGGGACGGTCTGCCGCCAAGACTTTGCGAGGTTCGCGGACGCCCCGGGTCAAGATCGTCAAACAGAGCGCGCTCGGCGCGCTGCTCCGGCCGATCGGGATTTCGATTGGGCTCATCCTCTCCGCCTACGCGCTGGTCTCGCTCGGCACGACCTTCTATCGCAGTTATTACCGCCATCTCGACCAGACGGCGCCCGTGCATGCCGACAAAAGCGTGTTCGACATCTTCTTCGGCGACAAGAGCCTGCCCCCTGACGCCGTCGATCTCGTCATCAGGGACGTGGACGGCAGCTTGCGCAAGGTGGTTGCGAGCAAGTCCGAGGCCGACAAATTCGTCAATGAAACCATCCTGATGCTCGAAGACGAGCGGGCGCGCATCAAGGAGATGGCGCGTGAGGATCTCGACCGCAGCTTCGCCCTTGCCTTTCAGGATCGCGAGCAGGCGATCTCGGCCTACGCCGATTGGTATTTCGAGTGGAAGCGCTCCTATGTCGTGCTGAAGGAAACCGTCTCATCCGCCATCACGCGCTTCTTCGAGGTCGGCAAATACGAGTCGGTCAACGAGGCGATCGAGGCCGACATCAAGGACTATTTTCTCACCAACTACAAAGACCAGGTGCTGAAGCCGGAGCTCCGCGACTTGACGCTGACCAAGGGCGTCGAGCAGGCGGTGCGCCACGCCCATGACAGCTATCGCCGGGTGATCGCCAACGGCGATATGCGGCTCCAGTTGTTCTTGGCCGAGCACACCAGCCATCTCGAGGACATTCCGGCCGCGACTCCGATGAGCAACGTCAAGCTCGATTGGGACGCTCAGAAGTGGAAGGCGCCGACCTACCTCATGGAGGATCGCGCATTCGACGGCGTGGTCGGGGTCGGCACGGCGGCCGCGGGCGGCACGGTCGGGGCGCTCGCGCTCGGCCCGGCCATCAACGCCGTTCTCGCGCGGAGCTTCGGGCAGTTGTCGACCCGCGTCGCCACCTCGCTCGGAACGCGAATTGCCTTTGCCCAGCAGGGGGCCATCGCCGGCACCGTCGCCCAGCCGGTCGGGGGCTCGGTGGTCGGCGCCGCGATCGGCATCATGATCGGCGCCGCCGTGGACTACCTCGCCAATGCCACCAACGAGGCCTTCAACCGCGAGAGCTTCGTCTCCGCCAACGAGGAGGCCCTCGACGCCACCATCGCCACCTGGAAGGCGGGGCTCGAGGCCAATATCGACACGGCCATCGACAAATGGTTCGACGACGCCAGGGCCGCGGTCGTTCTCGCCTCGAAATAGGTTAAAGAATTTCAGTCGCATTTCCGCCCCTTAGCGCGTTATGCTGAGGCCGAGGGCCAAGGAATCGCGGGGATGGATGAGAGCGTGAAAAACTTGGCGCGCCCGGCCACTTCGCGGTCGTTGCGCGAGGCCATCCGCAAGGCGCGCGTGGACGAGGCCGAACGCCTCCACCGCTCCGCCGACCAGCGCGACGGCGAGATCGCCCGGCTCGAACTGTTGAAGGCCGAGCTCGAAGCCGTGTTCGCCGAGCTTCCCCAGCATGACGACCGCTTCAATCTCGTGCTCGTGCCGAGTCGCCCGGCGCGGCTGTGGATCGATCTCTTCACCTATGCCGCGGTCGACGACGGCTCGGGCGCCTATCTCTTCGTACGCAACAGCGAGAGCGGCCGCCGCACGCTGTTCAGCGCTAACAACGTCGCCGACATCGCCGACCGCATCACCCGCTACATGGCGCAAGAGATCGTCCGGCGCGAGCGGCAGGAATCGGCGCTTGCCGAGAGCGGCCGCGTGGTCGCGGTAAACGGGGATCCGAAGGCCTCGATCACGCCGGTCGGCGTGGTGATCGGGGCGTTTGTCATCGGCATTCTCACCGGCGCGGTCGGTCTATTCGTGGCGGTGCTGCTCACCGGGCCTTGAGCACGCGCCGCTCGCTTTCGACGACTTCGCCGTCGCCGACGGCGCGGCCCACCATCTCCACATGCCAGCCGGCGCCTTTGCGCGCAATCGCATAGGTGTTGTAGCGCGCGGCGGGAATGCGCCCTTCGACCGCCTCCGACGCCGACGGCACGCCGACGATGAGCGCGGTTCCCGTCGCGGTCGGCAATTCATGCACCGACTGCGCGTGACTATGGCCGTGCAGGACAAGCTCGGCACCATGCTCCTTGAGCACGCGCGCGAACTTGCCGGCGTCCCGCAGGCCGCGATGCCAACCGGCCTGGTGGCGCAAAGGCGGGTGGTGGATCAGAACGACGCGAAAGAGACCGGCGCGGGCAAGCTCGTCGAGCGCGCCGGCGAGAAGCGTGCGCTGGAGCGAGCCGATCTTGCCCGCGGCGATGAACGGCATGGTGGGAATGGCGGAGGAGGTGGCGACAATCGCGACATCGCCGAAACGGCGCACGAAGGGAAAGAGCGTGTCAGGGGTCGGAAACAGCGCCGCGCCGTCTTCGTTCGCCTCCATGAAGGGCTGCCAGCGATCGGTGCCGAGCTCGGGGTGAAGCCGCACATAGGCGTCGTGATTGCCGGGGATGGCGGTGACGCGGTGCGGCGGCCCGAGACGTTTGAGCCATTCGGCCGCCCGCGCGAATTCTTCGGGAAGGCCGAGATTGACGAGGTCGCCGGTCACGGCGATGTGGTCGGGCGCCTGGTCGGCCACGTCGCTCGTGATGAGATCGAGGATCTCGCGCCGGTGCACGAATTTCCGCCCGCGATGCCAATTGACGTAGCCGAGCACGCGCTTGCTCATCAGCTCGCGGCTCTTGACCCGGGGCATCGGGCTCAAATGGATGTCGGAAAGGTGGGCGAGGGTGAACACGGGCTCTCACGAAAGTGGGGCAGAAGCTCTCCTCGCGCAAGATTAGAGGGGGGTCAATACGAAACGTCCGCTTAGGGGACAGGCGCTGAGGCGGGTTGGGGCGTGGGCATGAGGACGCAGATGCGCGCCTCGGCGGTGACGATCGGGAATCGGATGGGTGCGGGAGGCGGCGGTCCTCCCTATAATGCCGGTATGCGTTCGATCGCCGCGGTCTTGGCCGGCATGCTCGCGCTCTTTGGCGCGGAGCCTGCGCTTTCACAATCCGCCCAGAAACCGGCTACCAAGGCGAAGCCCGCGCAGAAACCGGCCGTGCAAACGCCGGCGGCGCAAACCGCCAAGCCGGCCACGCCGCAAGTGGTGATGCCCGATGCCGAGAAGATCGTGCTTCTGGTCCGGACTACGCTGCTGACACTCAACGACGCGCTCCAGACCGGAAACTTCACCGTGCTGCGCGACATCGGCGCACCCGGATTCCACGACGCCAACACTGCCGGAAGTCTGGCGCAGTCCTTCGCCGAATTCGCCGCGAAGGGGGTCGATCTCTCGCCGGTCAGCGTGATCGCGCCGCAATTGACCGAAACGCCCAGTCTCGATCAAGCCAAGGGCATGCTGCGCCTCAAGGGATACTTTCCCGGCCGGCCGGTGCAGATCAATTTCGAAGTGTTGTTTCAGGCGGTTGACGGCCGCTGGCGTTTGTTCGGATTGTCGGTGCAACCGGGGCCGGCAGTCGCGGGCCAGCCGGCGCCTTCGGCTCAGAACGCACCTCAGCCGGCTCCGGCACGATAGTCGCGAAGGGACCGTGAAGCGCGTGCCGGCAAGAG